>RDYZ01000012.1 GCA_004293855.1 Oscillatoriales cyanobacterium
CCAACTCAAACAACACTCACTCATCCCCCGATCGAGCCATATCCTGATCGCCGTTTCCGGTGGTCAGGATTCCCTTTGTCTTGCCCAAATCTGCCTCGACCTCGCCGATCGCTGGGATTGGCAACTGACGATCGGCCATTGCGACCACCGCTGGCGCGACGACTCCGCCGCTAATGCCTGCTTCGTCGCCGCCCTCGCCGATCGCTGGGGCGTGCCATACCAGCAACGCACCGCCGAGATCACCCTGACCAGCGAAGCCGATGCCCGATCGTGGCGCTACCATCAGCTCGTCGCGATCGCCCAAGACATCGGCGCAACCCACATCGCCACCGGCCACACCGCCAGTGATCGCGCCGAAACCTTGCTGCACCACCTACTACGCGGAACCGGAACCGATGGCCTCAGCGCGATCGCCCGTTCGCGATCGCTCGCCGAATTTCAAACCCCAGAATCTGCTACCAGACTAAAATCCGCCCCGCAACTGGTGCGTCCCCTGTTCGAGATCCTGCGCCACGAAACCGCTAGCTTTTGCGCCGATCGTGGCTTACCGATTTGGGAAGACACCACCAACCGCGACGAAACCTACACCCGTAATCGTATCCGTCATCGCCTGCTGCCCAGCCTGCGCGAGCAATTTAACCCCAAAATTGAAGCCGCCCTCGCTCGCACCTCCGACGCGATCTCGGTTGATCGTGATTGCTTAGAAGCGATCGCCGCGATGGGTCTGATCCAGGCCAGCGATCGCAGCAATCGCGATCGGCTGCACCGCCCAACCCTCAAAACCTTTCACCTCGCAATTCAGCGCCGCATTGTACGGCATTGGCTCGAACAAGCCCTCAACCACGCGCCCAACTTCGCGCAAATTGCCAAGGTGATCGCCCTGATTGATGCCCCACAAAAAACGCGCACTGATCCGATCATCAGTACGCGCATCGTCGAAGTACGCGGTCATTGGCTCGAAATTAACCGCCTAGATCCGCCCGAGCCTTAGCCCATAAGACTACTCACCACTTCCTGAAGCTGGGCGATCGCATTCTCCTGAGACTGTTTTGCCTCCAAGATCGCGGCGGCGCTCTCCTTCAGACGATCGCAACCCGACCCGAAATCATCCAACTGGGCCTCGATCGTATCCAGTAACATTCCAAGCGCCTCGATCCGCTCTGTCGTACGCTCGAGTGCCGCTTTCGCCGTCTCCAGTGCCTCCGTTTGTTCCTCAGCTTGGCTCAGATGTGACTCAATCTCGTGCTGCTTCGCGGCAATCTCAGTATCTAGGTGGGCTAGATTGGCCTGAAGTTCGGCGATTTCCGTTTCTAGCGCCGTGAGCAGCGCCGTTTGCTCCAGTTTTCGTTGCTGCAATTGTGCCGTAATGACACTGGTATCGATCGAGCCGCCCCCCGATGACGTCGCTTCCGGAGGATTGCCCAGTCGCCGCCACAGCACAACCTGATGCAGGTTCATCACCCGCTCCTGTTTGCGTAGGTTACGTCGCTGTCCGACTAACGTTTGATTCAGGAACTTGAAACTTTCATGGCTATCTGCCAGTTCTGCTTGCAGAGCAGCACGCTCTCCCTCACCTGCACGAGCGAGCTTGCTTTCCAGTTCATTAAGCTCCATGCGTTGCAGGGTCAATTCCTCCTCTTGGTCACTGACGAATCGGAACCCTTTTTCTAGCTCATCCTGAAGCTGGCGAACTTTTTGTTGCAATTCATTCAGCGGCAATTGCTCGAGTTGACCCAGATCCACCCCAAGCTCGCTGTCATCCCCACCGCTACTGACCGACAATTGGGAGATCTCAGTGGCTAAGGCGTTCGCGTCCACCAGACGTTCTGTAATGGTTTGCGCTAATCGCTGCTTGGCTTCGATCACCGCTTGCTGGCTATTGCGTCCGGCTTCGGCTCGATATAACTCGGCTTGTAGGGTCTGCAATGCGGCGCGTGTGGCCTCTAGTTCACCACTGAGCCGATCGCGATCCGCTTGGAAGGTTTCGATCTGCTGCTGATCCGTGGCGAGTAAGTCACGCCGATCGCGACAACTTTGGCGCAGCCCTTCCGTTTGAGCCTCGATCGCCGCGATCGCCTCACTCGAATCCTCCGACGTCGCCACCACTTCCGCTAAATAATCCAGCCACTCTTTCAGACTATTCGCCTGATCCGCATCCAAACTTGCAGCTTGTTCCGATTGCTGCGCGAAATTCTCTCGTTCCCCTTGAAACTGTCTCCAAGCCGCCTCTAGCTCTTGCTTACTATGCTCGACCTCTTGACGGGCTCGATCCAGCGCCCCCGTCTCCGTATCGATTTCAGCCTTGCGAGCTGCCAGGGCTTCTAACTGCGTTTGGATCTGTTCGACCTGCTCTTCACGCCCTTGAATTTCAGTTTCGCGGCGATTGAGTTCCTCCGCCTGATAGGTCAAGGACGCTTTCCATTGATCAATCTCTTCTTCTTGGGTTTTGGTCTTTTCCTGAAACCGAGAAAAACCCTGCAAAATCTTAACAAGCTGCGGCCCCGCTTCTTTTAGCGCCCCTTGTACTTGCTTGTTGGGACTAATTTCGACCATGACCAGCACGCCCGCCCCAAAGGTGTTGGCGTCATCAAAGGGAATTTCATCACCAGAAGCTGGACTCCAATTGTGCTCACTCCGCTGCTGTGCGAGGAGCTTGAGTCCGGCTTTCCCGCTACCGAAAACACCGCTTTTCTTTTGAACTTCCGCTAGGTACAGCACGCTTTGCTTTCCTCTGTCAAACCAATTGAAGTGCTACTTGCTCGTATCGCGCGTTGTTGAGGGCGTCTCGAAACTTGAGTCTGCAACCCAAGTGGTCGGATCACGATCGCGCATAACCTGTGATCCGAGAATTTGCCGTGATCGTGTCTGAGTTGCAGCGTCACGCTGTCCAATCACCATCACTTCTGACAGCTTATGTCTGGACTTACGTTTCAGTCTACAAGCTCTTGTTTTGAGTTGCTGAAAATCTCGCCCGATTCAAAACGTTCAGACGTTCAATGACTGCCGTTGATGGGTCAATGCCGAAACGTTTTGCGATCGTCTCCTGACTGTTGCCGCGAGACAACGCTCCTCACAAAATGTATCAGACGGGTGTGTGTCCATCTTTAATCGACACGCGATCAAGCGAGACGAGTATACGTTTGCCCTGTCTGAAACCCTGTCCTATAGGACGGCTTTACGGTTTGCACGTTAAGATGTGGGCATGATTTAGAAAGCGTACCGAGTCTTGGTCGCTAGGCAAGCGGTGTCCGTCTGTGGAGCGATCGTAAGACCCAAAGAGAGTGCATCTCGGACGGCAGGTGCTCGCACGCAGAAACTCAGATCGTGAGGTCTGGGAATCCCCGAACCTTCAGGCCGGGGGGGATGTCAATTAGACCGATCTATTCAGTACAAAGCGGACTGACGTGTAGGCGCTGGAGAACGCATGCAGGGCAATTTAAACGAAATTGATATCCGCAGTATTTTGCAACTGATCGCCCTCGGACAGCGAACGGGTGAATTGTTCATCGAAACCTATCGTCCGACCTCGTCGCGAGGTGGCGATCGCCCCAGTCATGATGCTCTGGATCGATCGTGGTTTGTCTTTTTCGTGAATGGTCAGATCGTGTATGCAGCAGACGCCCACAGCCACAATGAGCGCCTGCGAGATTGCCTACGCTTTTATCAATTGGCGGATCTGATGGATACGGTTGAGTTTCCAGATCTGACCACAACCAACACCCATGAATACGCTTACCTGTGGTATCTGATTGAAAATCACCATCTAACCCCCGTCCAGGGGCGCACGATTCTCTGTCGCATGGTGCGTGAGACCCTGTTTGAATTGTTGGGTTTGCACCAAGGGTCGTTTATCTTTGACCTAGGGCCCGCCCTCGCCCCCCAACTGATGACCTTGCCGGTTTCGTCCTTGGTGACGAAAACGATTCAACAAACCCAAGATTGGAAGCGGTTTTATCCCCATATTCAATCCTCGGAGCAATGCCCCTGGATTGCTGATTTGGAGATGCTACAGCAGAAAATGCCAGAAAAGGCGCTGCAAACCTTAAGGGCGGTGGCAGACGGTAAAACCTCGATTCGGCGGATGGCGCGGGCGCTTAATCGTGACATCGCCCCGATCGCCAAGGCGATCTATCCCTACGTTCAAACGGGAGCGGTGCAGTTGCAATGGCCGAAGGATGAGCGAACACGGACACTACGCTTGCGACAATCGGAAGACACCGTTCCCCGCGTTGTGTGCATCGATGATGAGCGAACCATCCGCAAGTCGGTTGAAATTATGCTCGAACCGCATGGCTACGAGATTTCTACGATCGGATCGTCACTCAAAGCCCTGTCCTTACTGTTCCCCCTCCAGCCCGATCTGATTCTCTGCGACATCACCATGCCCGAGCCCGACGGCTACGAACTGTGTGCGATGCTGCGGCGATCGCGCGTCTTTCGTGAAGTCCCCATTATTATGCTGACAGGGCGCGATGGCTTTACCGATCGCGTCAAAGCCCGGATGGTGGGCGCGACCGACTACCTCACCAAACCCTTTTCCGAACAAGAACTGTTAATGCTACTGGAGAAATATATTGGTCCTGGCATGACCCGCGCGGACGACTTTGAAGCGGCGTTCCGTGATGCCATTCAACCGGAATGGGGATCGGTTTAGATCCGTGACCGATTGTCTCGAGCCTCAACAAAATATAATGTCACTAGACGTAGAGTCGTCACTGCGTGGGCATTCTAATTTAGGGCATGTATCAACTGTTGGTCTCCTATAATTTCACGAACCCAAGCGGTTCCGACTTTGCAAGATGATAGATCCAAGGCGATCGCCTTGACTCCAGATCAGTTGATTTTGTAAAGCTAGACACTTGCGGCTGTCTTGCCCTGGAATCCCTCCGAGACAGCGCAGACACTTCGTCAACATCTGTCAGGTCTCGATCAATCACGCCGTCCCAGGGCGAGGTTTGTCGATCTTGTCAAATCAACAACGTAAGAGTTCTGTGGTCTACAGCCACGACACACCGTCAGGATATAGAGAAATGAGCAAGGTTTTAGTCATCGAAGACAGTGCAACTCAACGGGAAATGATTGCTGATCTCTTGAGAACCAATGGCCTCACCGTCATCGAAGCCAGTGATGGACTGGAAGCACTGGACAAAATCCAGGGTAATCCCCCCGATCTGGTGATCCTTGACATTGTGATGCCCCGCATGAATGGCTACGAAGTTTGTCGTCGTCTGAAGGCCGATCCCTGTATGCAGGGTGTTCCGGTGGTGATGTGTTCCTCCAAGGGAGAGGAGTTCGATCGCTATTGGGGCATGAAACAGGGGGCGGATGCCTATGTCGCCAAACCCTTCCAGCCTGACGATTTGGTCGGAACGGTCAAGCAGATGTTGCGAGGGTAGAGTAGGATGATCGGCAATTCTGACTTCTTGATGGGTGCATCGGATTCAAATCAAGCACCGGAATTTCAGCAGCTTGAGACTCCCGAGGGTGAGTTACACCTCCGCTTTGCGCTGACGTCCGGACAACAGCTTGCACTCCCCGCAGTTGGAATTAATGAGGTCTTTGATCCCTCGCCGGATGAGATTACACCGATGCCCAACGTTTCGCCGCTCTTGCTCGGAACGTTCAATGTCAGGGGGCGTGTGGTCTGGGTTGCGGATCTAGGTCAGTTTCTTGGTGATCCCAAGCCGTTGAATGCTGATCGAACCCAACTGTTTGTCATTGCAGTCGAAGATCAGGACACTATACTGGGTCTAGCTGTGGATCGCATTGTCAAGATGCAGTGGTTAGACATTGACAACCTCCAAGCCTCCACCAGTGCTCCCGATGGGATGGCGCCTTTTCTTAAGGGTGAATGGGTGTTTGAGGAAGAGGGGCAAGTTGTTACGCTCAGCTTGCTCGATCGAATCTCTGTACTCCGGTCAGCCCGCTGGGCGGCGTAAGGCCATTCGTTTCCAGACACTGACCGCTTATGCCGCTTTCAATCTGCGGTACATTAAAATCGATCGAGACTCGCCTGACGGATGACATCGAATACGATCGACACTAAGACTGTGACGCTAGGGAAAGCAGATGGCACCAAGCACCGATGACTTCGTTCAGGAGTACCAACGAGCCGAACAGGCCTACATGGACGGCAGCTATGAAGAGGCTGCTGACATTGCGTGTGAGTTGGTGACGCGTGACCCCAACGATCCCAGTACGCGCCTTTTGCTCGGGCATATTTACTGTGGGATGCAGGACTATGCCAATGCTCGTTCTCAATATCAGTACGTTCTTGAGCTATCGGATGAGCCGGAGTTTATTGAGTACGCAGAGAGCGGCATTGCTTACGTCGATCGGATTGATTCCGATAGCACGGGGGCTTCCTTCCGATCCCAGTTAGCTGTCGGTCTCGACGATGAATTTGATCCCGAATTGGGGTTTGATGATGACCTCGATGCAAATGCGGCGATGAACGGTGAGGTTTCGTCCTCCCCAGCGATCGCCCCGGTGACATCCGAGGAAGATGACTTCTTCGGCATGGATGATGGCGCAGATGACGCCTTCGATGATTTTGACGACTCCCCCTTTGGCCTGGAAGTCGCTGACGATGCGATCGACAATCCAGAGGACCTAGAGTCCGATCCCTTTGCCAATTTCGCCCTGGATGCGAACCTCGACGAAACCGCCGTCATTAACGATCCCATGCACGCCTGGGCCGGTGAGATTTCCGAAGATGCCGCCCTAGCCGAAGACGATCGAGACCCGTTTGCGGCAACCAAAAACGGCCAAGTTGAGACGGCGCAGATGGATCAGTTTGGCGACTTTGAAGACGAAGAGGAGACCCAATTCGGGTTTGACGTCAGGTCTGATGTAGAGGCCGATGAAACCGAAGTGATCGCGCCCTCTGGCCGTGTGGCCTTGTTTCCCAACGTGGCATCCTCGTTTTCCGAGGATGAAACCTTACTCAACAACCCCGAGGCCTCAGCCGCCACCGATCGCCCCCTAGGGGATGGGTTCGAGGACGACTTTTCCAATAAGGTTTTTGACTCATCCGCCTTTGATGCTGCGGGGTTTGAGCCGCAAAACGCCTTTCCCGATTTTGATCTGGACTCAGACCTCCAGGTGGAAACCTCTCCAACCCTCAAGGAGACGGCCCAGCCCTTCCCGATCGCAGCGGCAGACGAGACCGCAATCAATGATTTTCAGTCAGCGGACAATCTTCTCACGGGAGAAATGCCGGATCTGCTGGGGGATGAACGCAATGGTGATTTCTTTCCCACCTCCGATCTCGATCCGGAAATAGACGCGATCGATTTTCCCCAGCCCTTCTCTGAATTTGAAGGGTTTGACGAAGCCCCCTTTCAAACGGCACTACCCAGCGAATTTTCCAGCGGTGATCTCGGTGAATCTGCTTTTCCCGATTGGACGCCCCAAAATCGCTCCCCTCAGTCCGACACCTTTAGTCACTTTGACGCGCCTACGGAAATTGACCCATCCTTCGGGCAGTTTGACCTAGATTCGAGTGGCAACACCGAGACGTACGTCATGGACCCACCACCGGATCATGACTTTGAGGATTGGGGGGCGAATATTCCCCACGGGAATCCCATCTCCGCCCAACCTCAAAATTCGAGCTTACCGTTTGCGGCGAATGCGATCCATGCTGGCGATGACGACGGTACATACATCGTTCCCTCAGCGGGCAATGGTAACTTTGCCGCCTTTGATGACGGGGTCTTCGGGGATGACGACTTCGGAGATGGGGAGTTTGATGATGAAACCGATGGCGGTTTCGAGTTTGATTCCTTCGAGTCCGATTTTGAGGACAGTCATCTGTCGGGCAATCGTCCCAATAGCAGTGTGAGCTTTTTGGATGACGATGACTTTAACGATTTCGGTGGTCTCGACCAAGTTCCCAGTTTTGAAACGGGGGCCTCGAACGCTGATTTTGGCGTCGATGATTTTCTCGATGATCCCGGAATGCTGTCCAATAGCAGCATGAGCAATACGTCATTTTCAGAGCTCGGTGACGGTTCAATTATTCATGATGAGGAGCTGTTTAGCATTGCCGGACAGTCGGATGCTGTGCCTGTTTTTGGCACATCCGACAATGCTGCGGTGGAATCCTCCTCCTCAAGTGGCATTGAACAGCAAGGATTGCTCGCCTTCTTTGAAAATGCGCCACTTCGGACGAAATCCTGGATTGCGGCCCTGGTGGTTGGTATTTTGTCCGCCTCGGCAGTCGCCAGCATTAGCCACATCTCAAGCCGTCGTTTTGTGGACGATGCCACGATCGCGATCGAGGTGCGACGTCAACTCCTACCCAAAGTTCAGCTCATTGGTCTGGCGATGTCGTTAACGTCTGGACTGGCGGGCGGTAGTATTGCCTGGATTTTGAGCCGTATTAGTGCCTCCCAGGTGCGCCGGACGACGATCGGGCTGACGGGTGCGTTTGAGTCCATTGCCCAGGGAGATTTGAACGCACGGGCGGCGGTGTTGTCAGAGGACGAGTTTGGTCAACTGTCCGTTAAGTTTAACCAGATGGCGCGTGTGGTCTTTACCACCACCAATGAAGCCCAACGCCGCGCCGAGGAAATGGAGCAAGCCAAGGAAGACCTACAACGCCAGGTGATTCGCCTCCTCGATGACGTGGAAGGTGCGGCTCGAGGGGACCTGACGGTGACGGCTGAGGTTACCGCTGACGTACTCGGTGCGGTTGCGGATTCGTTTAACCTGACGATTCAAAACCTGCGCGAGATCGTCCAACAGGTGAAACAGGCGGCGCGGCAGGTGAGCAAAGGGGCAACGGATAGTGAATCGTTTGCGCGAAGCTTGGCCTCGGATGCCTTGCGTCAAGCCGAAGAACTCGCGGCAACGCTGAATTCGGTGCAGGTGATGACCAACTCGATTCAACAGGTGGCGAAGAGTGCCCGTGAGGCGGAGGATGTGGCCCGTTCCGCATCGGTAACGGCTCTGAAAGGCGGGGAAGCGGTGGAACGTACGGTGGCCAGTATCCTGGAAATTCGCGAAACGGTGGCGGAAACGACGCGTAAGGTGAAACGTTTGGCGGAATCGTCCCAGGAGATTTCTAAAATTGTCGCTCTGATTAGTGGGATCGCCTCGCGGACGAACTTGCTCGCCCTCAATGCCAGTATTGAAGCCGCACGGGCGGGTGAGGCGGGTCGTGGGTTCGCGATCGTGGCGGATGAGGTGCGACAGCTCGCGGATCGATCGGCGAAAGCGCTGAAAGAAATCGAGCAAATCGTGATGCAAATTCAAAGTGAAACGGGCTCGGTCATGATGGCTATGGAAGAGGGCCAACAGCAGGTTATCGGCGGGACGAAATTGGCCGAACAGGCTAAACGATCACTGGAGGATATCATTCAGGTGGCAAACCGGATTGACGTGCTGGTGCGATCGATTCGCGCTGACACGGTGGAACAAACCGAAACGTCCCGTGCTGTCGCCCAGGTGATGCAAGCCGTCGAGTTAACCGCACAGGAAACGTCTCAGGAAGCACACCGGGTGTCCGGATCGCTGCAAAATCTGGTGGGCGTTTCACGCGACCTGTTGACGTCGGTTGAACGCTTCCGTGTAGAGGCCACGGATTAACCGGATCTTTGAGACCGTTCCCGATCGCCAGACTGGGCGATCGGCTGGCGGCTCTGCCGTCTCGATTCTCCACCATGACAAGGGAACAGAGCAGTCATGCTACCCGAACAGCAGCGCATCCTGGGTTACTTCATTGAAGAAGCCGCCGAGCATTTACAGACGATCGAACGCGGCTTGCTGAACTTGCAAGCCACGATCGACGATACCGAATTTGCCAACGAAATTTTTCGAGCCGCACACTCGGTCAAAGGTGGGGCTGCCATGCTCGGGTTAGGCAGTATCGCTGCGATCTCCCACCGCCTCGAAGACTACTTCAAGCTGCTGAAAGATCAGCCGATCGTGGTTAATAATCAGGTGGAATCGCAATTTCTCCTGATCCTAGATGCCCTGCAAGATCAGGTCGGTGAGCTACAGCGCACCGCCGATCCGAGTAGCCTAGACGAGGCCAGCGTACTTGCGGATCTCGACCCGGTTTTTCACGATCTCAAAGCGCAGCTCAACCAACTCGCCAACGAAGCGCCCGCTGCCCAGCGTGACCCGTCCACAGGACGTGATCAAACCTTGGCCGAATTGCGATCAATCGAGGCCGAATCATCCGCCCCAATGACGTTGCCCCTCTCGCAACCTTCCGAAGAGCAAAGCGCCCTTCAGCTCATTTTTCACACCGATGTTCTGGCTCGATTGCGCGATATCCTGCGCCTGTTCCAACAGCCGGAAACACCGGAAACCCGCCAAAAAATCTGTGATCTTTGCCGAGTACTGGCAAAAGTGGGGGATCAGTTTGAGCTACCCCAGTGGCGACACCTGTTGGATGTAACCCACGAAGCGATTTCCCTGCCGCACAATCGCTTTTCAGATTTAGCAGCGGTAGCCATTAAGGAGCTGAAACAAGCGCAGGAACTGGTACTGGCCGATCGCGAATCCGAAATTGCGATTAGTGCCGCCCTGCAAGCCCTGCTCCCCCTCAGTCCAGACTCCCTCTTGTTCGATCACGAAGCCGATGCGGATCTGGATAGCGAGTTTGACGATCTCTTTAACATGGTGGAATCGGACAGCAGCGGGGCCGAGGACGAGCATGATGATGATCTGTTTGCGGAAGCCCATGCCTTCGATGCATCCGTAGCGGCGAAGGTCGCGCCCGCCGAGAGTGTATCCGCCACGAAACATCCTGGTAAGGATAAACGCCACGGCCCTGAGGTGGGGTCAGCGGAACTCAGTAGTCTCGCCGATCTGTTCGAGACTGGTATGGACGATCTGGAAAGCTGGGATAGCCTCGATCGCGCTGAAGGCTCCCGACACAATCCCCTAGGAGATCCCGACGCCGAAGAACTGGATGGCGACTTTGCCGATCTGTTTGCGAGTGATGACACGGACAGTCCGATCGCCGATCGGGAAGACGCGGATGCTGCGGACGATCTCGATAGCTTGTTCGATGACATTGCCGATGCGACGGACGATGACATCCCGGAACTGCTCACCAGCACAAAAACGCTCGACGCAGAACGATCGCGAGCGATATCAGACCCCGATCACACCTCCGCAACCCCTTCCCACGAGGCCACAGCAACCAACGATGGGGACGACCTGGATGACCTCTTTGATCTCCTCGATCGCTCTGATCTGGAATCGGAGACCACCGACCCGATCGATTCAGAGGGAGATGATGGGCTGGGATTAGAACTTAGCTTAGATCCCGACTTGGATCTAGAGTTGGATCTGGATAACTTTGACCTCGCTGACCTCGGGCTAGAGTCGGATGATGCCCATGATGCCAAACCCGCGATCGCAACCGAGCCGGAGGAACTCGCTCCGATCGATGCCCTGGATTTTGACCTCGATCTCGACTCGGATCTGCTGGATTTAGCACCCGATTTCCCCTTCGACACCACCGAGGAACCCGAGTCCAGCGGGGGACTGGCAGATTTAGAGGATCTCTTTGACCCTAGCGACCACGATTCCGATGGGCCTCTCCACGGTCTCAACTCCGGGATCAAGCCGGTGTCATCCGATGCGGATCATGCCGTTCAAGGCTCACGGACCTCGGAACTGGCGGCGGATCACTCCGAAGACTTCGACGGCTTCGACGACTTTGATGATTTGTTTGGTGACTTGGAGACGGTCGATCGCGATCGCAATGCATCCATCACCGCGCAAGTCCCCTCCGATGGAGCTTCGAGTGATTTTAGCGATTTTGATGATGATTTCGACCTCTTCGATCTCAATGTTGGTGAAGCCGAAACCTTTGCACCACCGCAAACCAAGCCACCCATTCTAGATGATGACGATCTGTCGCTCGATGATTTATTCGACGCTGCCGACAACTTCGCCAATCCGTCCGCTTTCCCGGCGATCGATCACTCCGAGTCCGAAACCGCTGGGACAGAGGAGGACTTTGACGACCTATTTGCCGGTCTCGATCTATCCGAGGTAGACGACAGTTTTGATAGTTTAGAAGACCTCGACGATCTCGACCTATCTGAAGCCTTGGCCGATGTCTCGCTGGAGCTTGATTCAGCGCTAGACCTGACCGATCGCGCAACGGACGAGGACGACGCAGGCGATTCGCGGCTTTTTCCCCACCTCAGCATTTGGCTCAACCTACCGGAAACGGATATCGGTGCCGATGTGTTTGAGGTGTTAGAGGCTTATCTCGCCCAACCCCTTGGGGCGAACGTGACTCCGGCTCTAGCTGCCGATGCCAATCGTGATTTTGCCGACCTGGAGCACCTACTCGAAGTCGATGCTCCTCCCAGTCCGGGTGGCGCCAAACTCACCGCCGATCGGGCCCTACCCGTCACCAATACGACCCGCAGTAGCAACCGTCGCCAGCGAGGACGCGGTAGCGCCTTTGAACAAACCATGCGTGTGCCGATCAAGCGCCTGGATGATCTCAGTAACCTGGTCGGTGAACTGGTCGTCAACCGCAATAGTCTGGAGGACGATCAAGAACGCTTGCGGCAGTTCCTCGATAATCTGTTGCACCAGGTGAGTCAACTGAGCGAGGTGGGACAGCGGATGCAGGATCTCTACGAACGCACCCTGCTCGAAATGGCACTGCTCGCAAGCCGCAAGAATCGAACACTCGCGGCCCAGGGGGGGATCGGGAACTCGAATGATGAGGGTGACGAGGATTTCGATGCTCTCGAAATGGATAAATTCAGCCTGTTCCACCTTCAGGCTCAGGAAATTATCGAATTGGTTGTGCGAGTGCGCGAGTCGTCCTCGGATATTGAGTTTCTGGTGGATGAAAATGATCAGGTCACCCGCCAGTTACGTCAGGTCACCACGCAATTGCAGGAAGGACTGAATCGATCGCGCATGGTGGCCTTTTCCAATGCGACCGATCGGCTGCTGCGCGGGGTTCGGGATAATGCGATTAAGTTCGGCAAACAGGTGAATTTGCAAATTGAAGGGCGGGACATGCTGATCGATCGCATGATTCTCGAACATCTCTACGATCCCCTCACACACTTGGTCAACAATGCGATCGCCCACGGGGTCGAAACACCAGAGGAACGGATCGCCAAAGGGAAACCCCCCGAAGGAACCATTACCGTCAGTAGTTTTAACCAGGGCAACCAAACCATTATTGCCATCTCGGATGATGGCGCGGGGATTGACAAAGCCCGTGTTGCCAGTAAAGCGGTGCAAAAAGGTCTCATTTCCCAGGAACAGGCCGACAACCTGACGGACCCAGAAATCTACGATCTCTTGTTTTTACCGAACTTTAGCACTCGCGACATGGCCGACGACTTGGCCGGTCGCGGGGTGGGGATGGATGTGGTCAAAACCAAGCTCAACGAAATTCGGGGCGTCATCGTCACGGATTCGACCCGAGATCAAGGAACCACCTTTACGATCCGCCTCCCGCTGACCCTGAGTATTTCCAAGGCGCTGTGCTGCATTAGTGATCACGCCCCGATCGCCTTCCCGATGGACGGGGTGAGTGAAGTGCTCGACAACTTACCGAGCGATCGCATCATTCGGGAGGATGATGACACGGCCTACGTGCAATGGCGCGAACAAAAGGTTCCGTATCAACCCCTCAGCAGCCTATTTAATTACAGTCGTCTTTCGATTCGTCCGCAAATGTACGGCTCAACCAGCGATGACGATACGGTGTCGGTGGTGATCCTGCGATCGGCAGGCAGTCAGCTCGCCATTTCCGTCGATAGCATCGTCGGCGAACAAGAAATCGTGATCAAACAGCTTGAAGGACCGATTCCGAAGCCCGTCGGGATCACCGGTGCCACCGTGATGGGGGATGGTCACATTGTCCCGATCGCGGATGTACTCGAACTGATTGACCTCTCTCTCGGTCGGGTGCGTCGGGATGCGAGCAGCCTCTGGGATGAAACCGAAGAGGCCACCGTTGTTCAGGTGGAAAAAGCTGAACCCATGGTGCTGATCATTGATGATTCGATCACGGTACGCGAGTTGCTATCGATGACCTTTAAGAAGTCGGGCTATCGCGTTGAGCAAGCCCGTGATGGTCAAGAGGCATGGGAAAAAATGCGATCGGGAATGCCCTGTGAACTGGTGTTCTGCGATATGGAAATGCCACGGATGAACGGGATGGAATTGCTGGAAAAAATGAGTGCCGATCCCCGGTTGTCAGAACTGCCGATCGCGATGCTGACCTCACGCACCGCCGAAAAAATGAAACGTCGTGCCGGTGAACTGGGAGCCAAAGGTTACTTTACCAAACCCTACCTGGAGGAAGTTCTCCTCGACGCTGCCCAGCGAATGTTAGCGGGAGAAAACCTAATGGCCAGTACAAGCAATGCTGAGCCAGCTTCCGCGTCTTAATGGTCAAGAGCAATCCAGACCTGATCAACCCAGTAGAGGGGCATCGCGAGGAGGCCGTCGGTTTTCAGGCCGGGGGGGTCAGCTTTACGATGTCCGATCGTGATGCAGTGGTCAGCCCCAATGTCTGCTTAAAACTAACGACGTCTTTGGGTTGTTCGCTTAGGATAGGAATCAGCGTGTGGCCTCAGCTCGCACCCGCAGGATCGCATTTGCACTGAACGCTTTCACTCCTTTGCTTGACTATGGCTCCTTCGATCGTCAAACGTTACGCCATTGCCTTTAACCAATATAAAGTGGTTGGCTTTGTTGCCTTTGCCCTCTGTGTCGCGGGAGCTGGGTTATTGAGTTTGAGTGAACCGCCACCGCCGAGTTACAAAGCGACCTCTGCACTTGCTGGGAGTACTCCTGCTATTCCACTCTCAACCACTGGCCCCGTGATTCATGAGGAGGGCAAAGCCGCTTTAACCGAAGAATTTCTGATTGATCAGCAGGTGATCGAATCGGTGGCCTCACAGGTAGGGGTTGATCCCAAGCAGGTAGCAAGCGCGTCCGTTCGTCTGCCTGCACCGGAAGAACCGCCGTTTTACTACGTGACCTATAAGGATTCCACACCAGAGCGGGCAGAAACGGTTTTGGGGCTACTCATGGAAGCCATGGTGGCTAAAAGCCTTGCCTTTAATCAGTCTCGGCTCAATAGCATGATCGAGGAGATGGAAAAGCGAATGCCGGAGGTGCAGGCAGAGCTTGAGGCGGCCGAAGAGAAACTGGTGCAGTTCGATCGTGTGGAAGGGGCGATTTTCCTCGAAGCGGAAACCGGAAGCTTGCAAACTGAGGTCGTCGGAGCCCAAACCAGTCAACGGGCCGCTCGCCAAAAAATTGAGGTCTTGACAGCCTCGATCGCAGCTCTCGAACGTCAGCTTGGCCTCAGCGCGGATGAAGCCTACACCTCGGGAGCTCTGAGCCAAGATCCGATCGTGAATAGCATTCGTGGACAAATTTCTCAAATCGAGACCCAGCAGGCCCTACAGGCTGAAACTCTCCGTCCCGAGCACCCGCAGATGCGAGCCTTTCAGCAACAAATCTCTGGATTGGAAGGATTGCTCGAAAGTCGTGCGGCGGAAATTATCGGTGGTGGTGGGATGGGTGCGCCTTTGCCGACCAGCGATCGGATTCGCGTCTCGAGTGCCCTCGACCCGTTGCGTCAAGAAATGGCAGGGCGGCTCATTAGCCTCAAACTGGATTTAGAAAATACTCAACGCGAACTAGACATTGCCCAACGCAGCGAGCAAGACGCGATGCGTAAGTTCGTCAATTTACCCGACTTACAGTTAGAGCGAGAACGGATTGCCCGTGAAGTCGCGATTAAAAAAGGGTTTTATGATCAGCTACAGACCCAGCTACTGGATGCGCGGACAGCACGCGATGAAACCACCAGTAACCTAACGATTGCGCAGGCTCCAGAAGTTGAAGAGACGGTTACACCGCCACCGAATGTCATTTTATTAGTACTGGGTGGAACGATCGTCGGCTTGGGGGTCGGTGGTGCCGCCATCTTCCTGTTATCCGCCCTGGAGGGACGGTGCTACACCATGGAAGAGGTCTCGAAAGCGTTTTCCAGCCGTGATATTCCTGTCCTGGGAACCATTCCGCAACTGATTGACTTCGAGACCTACGACGATGAAGCGATGTTAACGATCGTCGATCCCGAGTCACCCTATTTGGAGTACTACGAGCGTTTGCGGAGTAACATCGTGCGATCGGGCGAGAAAGCTCCCCCGAAAGTCATTACGATTACGAGCTGTGGCGCCGCAGAGGGCAAAACAATTACGACCTACAACCTGGCGATCGCTGCGGCGCGGGCCGGTAAACGCACCCTGATTATCGAAGCGGATCTGCGATCGCCCTCCCAGGTGGCCGCCTTGGGCTTGAGTATTAATCCCGATAGCTTACTGGAACCGTTGCGGCACTACGACCCAGCCCGGAATAATATGCGCCTTGTGCCTGGGGTCGAAAATCTCTACGTGATTTCCACCCCAGGGCCACAGGCGCAAGCGGTGGCGATCGTGGAGTCCAGTGAATTACGCGCCCTAATCGAAACTGCACGGGCGCGGTTTGACTTTATCGTGATCGATACACCGTCCCTAAGTCGCTGTAATGACACCCTGACGATCGAGACCCTGACCGACGGTCTCGTCCTCGTCGGACGTCCCGGCTTTACCCAAACGTCACTGGTCGCGGAACAGGCCGCCGCGATCGAAGAGGCAGGCGAGAAAATGACCGTGATCGGTAGCGTGGTCAATGGCGCTGAAATTACGATCGAATTGCCACCCTTACCCGAAGAGGCACTTCTCGATGAAGCCACCGAGATAACGGCTCAAGTTCATGAAGAGGACTACAGTACTAGCCTAGAGTTGTCCGCACCGGATGGCCGTGATTCATACCTTTAAGCCCTCGTCTCTACTCCCAA
>RDYZ01000013.1 GCA_004293855.1 Oscillatoriales cyanobacterium
AGATCAACCGGACTGGCCGCGCTGGCAAAAAGCCCTCAGCCTTGAAGCTGAGACCGGCTTTGGTAACCTGGTGGGTCGATCGTCGCGTTTTAGCGTCTTTCTGGCGGGCTGTTTTGCGACCCCAGTTTTGGGGCTATCGGGTCACGATCGCGATCGCTGGCAAACCCTCGCCGATCGCTTCCAACACTATGACAGCCTCACCACCGCGAAACGTCAACAACTCATCGCAGATGCTCGCCGGACGCTTCTACAATCCCAACGCCAAGTCGATAGTTATTGGGCCAAACAGCAGGAACTGGAACGCAAACAACAGCGTGCTAACCAAGCCGGTGAACTGGGTGCTAATTACACCCATGATGCTCCCGATCGCAACGAGTTGGAGCGACCGGGCAAGGCCGCTCGTGCGAAATCGGTGGCGTCAACGGAGGTCAAAACCTACGCATTGAAGGATGATCTGACCTATGTCAAAGGGGTCGGACCTCGTAACCGCGATCGTCTGGCTCGCCTGGGTTTGCACGTTGTGCGCGACCTGCTTTACTACTTTCCCCGCGACCACATTGACTATGCTCGCCAGGTTAAAATTAAAGATTTGCACGTTGGTGATACCGTAACGGTGATTGGTCGAGTGGATCGCTTTGGCTTTTTTGATAGTAGTAAAAATCGTAATTTAACCGTCATGCAAATGACGATTCAGGATGAAACGGGCAAGATCAAACTGAGTCGTTTTTATGCGGGACAGCGCTATTCTGCGAAATGGAAATACGCTCAACGAGCGAAATACCCAAAGGGGGCGATCGTTGCTGCCTCTGGGATTGTTAAAGGAAATTCCTACGGCTTAACCCTGGATTCTCCCGAATTTGAATTGCTCGATGATGCCTATGGTGAAATTGAATCGATGCAGATTGGGCGGCTGTTACCGGTGTATCCGCTAACGGAGGGTGTGGGGGCGGATTTGGTGCGACGCACGATCGCGGCGGTGTTGCCCTCGGCGGCGTTGGTGCGTGATCCGTTGCCGGTGGCGTTGCGTCATGCCTGTGACCTGATTGAACTACCGATCGCCCTGACTCAAATCCACTTTCCGAGCGATCGGGACATCCTCCATCGCGCTCGTAAACGTTTGGTGTTTGATGAGTTTTTCTATTTGCAGTTGGGGTTACTCAAGCGGCGTCAGGAGTTGCGTCGCGGCCAAGCAGAGGCGGTCATGGCCCGATCGGCGGTGCTGGCAACCCGTGGGGAACTCATCGAGCGGTTTTATGCCCTGTTGCCTTTCCGCATGACCACCGCCCAGCAGCGTGTCATTGACGAAATTCTCACGGATTTAAGCCAACCCGCACCGATGAATCGTTTGGTACAGGGAGATGTGGGAGCGGGTAAAACGGTGGTGGCGGTGGTGGCAATTTTGGCGGCGATTCAGTCCGGTTATCAGGCCGCACTGATGGCTCCAACGGAAGTCCTCGCAGAACAGCACTATCGCAAACTCGCCGATTGGCTGACCCAACTGAATCTACCGGTGGAGTTACTGACGGGATCGGTGGGGTCTGCGAAACGTCGTCAGATTTACCGTCAGCTTGAAACGGGAGAATTACCGGTTTTAGTCGGAACCCATGCCCTGATTCAGGCGAAGGTCAGCTTTCATCGCTTGGGATTGAGTGTGATTGATGAACAACACCGCTTTGGGGTACACCAGCGAGCGGCGCTGCAAAGTAAGGGTGAAAATGGGGTGTGTCATGTGCTGTCCATGACGGCGACCCCGATTCCGCGCACCTTGGCCCTAACCCTGCATGGTGACCTTGATGTGAGCCAGATCGATGAGCTGCCGCCGGGACGTAAACCGATTCAGACGACGGTGTTAACCGCAAAAGAACGATCACACGCCTATGAGCTGATCCGCCGGGAAGTGGCCCAGGGACGGCAAACCTATGTGGTGTTACCGCTAGTGGAGGAGTCGGAAAAACTGGATTTACGATCGGCGATCGAAGAACACGATCGTCTGCAACAGATCTTTCCCAATTTTCGGCTGGGGTTACTCCATGGACGGATGAGTTCGGCGGAAAAAGACGCAGCGATCGAGGCATTTCGCGCCAATATCACCCAAATTTTGGTCTCAACCACGGTCATTGAAGTGGGGGTCGATGTTCCCAATGCGTCGGTCATGCTGATCGAACATGCCGAACGTTTCGGGTTGTCACAGCTCCATCAGCTTCGTGGACGTGTGGGACGGGGAGCCGAAAAATCATTTTGCTTGCTGATGACCAAGCCCAAGGCGTCGGATGATGCCCAGCAACGGCTCAAGGTGATGGAAGAATCCCAAGACGGGTTTTATCTGGCAGAAATGGATATGCAGTTACGTGGACCGGGCGAGGTGTTAGGCACACGGCAATCGGGTTTACCGGATTTTGCGCTGGCAAGCTTGGTGGACGATCGGGAGGCGCTGATTTTAGCCCGATCGATGGCAGAGCAGACGATCGCCGCTGACCCTGATTTAACGCGATCGCCCCAATTAGCCCAGGAAGTGGAAGCCCGATTTTTAGCCTTGATGGGCGGCTCGATGCTGACTTGACGCAAGGTGGCAACGAGGGTCAACGATCGAGCGGGTCAAGGAATGGGTTAGTACAAAGCCTAGACAACATCGCTAGGCCGTAAACCCAAGAGCAAGGATTTAAACGTAATCTGTTCCTGGGAATTTCCGACCACGAGCAGCCGATCGCCCAACTCAAAGACGTATTTACCCGTCGGGTAACGGTAGAGCTTCTTACCGCGCTCAAAGGCCATCACCGTCACTCCCGTACGCCGCCGGATATTGGCCTGGGCTAAACTCTGACCCAACAGCGGTGAATTCGCCTCGATCGTGTACCAGTAGCGCTCAAATCCCTCCACCGCAGCCTTCATATCCGCATCCTCTCCCCAATACTGTGATCGCTCGGGCTGAATATCCCGGTAGCGTCCCCGCCGATAGCGATTGACGACCTGCTGCACCGCATAGGTCGAATCCCCAAACTTGAGCAGCATGTGAGCGCCCATTTCCAGCGAGGCTTCAAATTCAGGCTGAACCACTTCCTGAGCGCCGAGTTGATAAAGGATGTCAATTTCATCCTGGGCATGAGCCCGGACGGTCACATCCAGATCCGGGGCGAGACTGAGGGCACGCTTTAGGGTTAGGCGAGTGGCCAGGGGATCTGGCAACGCGATCGCCAGTCCCTTGGCGCGATCGAGCTGGGCTTTTTCGAGGACAAGCTGACTGGAAGCGTCGCCAAAAATGTAGGGAATGCGGCGATCGCGGAGGGTTTGCAGCCGTGCCTCATCGTTATCAATCACCAGGATTTGATAACCCTGAAAATACAGCATTCGTACCAGGGTTTGCCCCACCCGTCCGAATCCGGCGACCACCACCCGATCCGCCGGAGATTTCTCAAAGTCCACCAGTTGAGGCTCAGGGCTGAGGGGGAGTAAGGCATTAAACCCAGGGGATTTATCCAGCCAGCGCAACAGATCCGGGGTGGCCTTCAGCAAAAACGGAGTGACCAGCAGGGTCGCGGCGGTCGTGCCCACCGTCAGCCCGTACAGTTCATCGGAAAATAACCCTTGAGTTTGGGCGACTCCCGCCAGAACAAAGGAAAATTCCCCGATTTGATTGATCCCCAAGCCCACCGCGATCGCCGTGCGGAGGGAATAACCAAAGCCCTTGACCACACCTCCCACAATCAGCGCCTTACCCAACATCGCGACGGCGACCAGTCCCACCAAGCTCCAAATATTCGCAATCAGAAAACTCGGGTCGATCAGAACCCCGATCGAAGCAAAAAACAGCGTGGCAAAAACATCACGCATCGGCAAAATGCGATCGAGTGCGTGGTCGGCATACTCCACATTCGAGACCGTCAGCCCCGCCACAAAAGCTCCCATCGCAATCCCCAAACCCAGGGCCGAGGTGAGCAGGGCAATCCCCAGGCATAGCACCAGGATTCCGAGCAGAAAAATTTCCTGGGAGCCGCTCCGGGCGAGCGATCGCACCAAAGGCGGAATCAACCAACGACCGGCCATCAGCGCCACGGCCAAAAAGGCGATCGCCTTGAGGCTTGCGGTCACCATCGCCATGACGATCGCATCGGCGGGCTGGGTCAGGGCGGGCAACACCGCCAGCATTACCCCCAACCCCAAATCCTGCACGACTAATATCGCCAGCATCACCTGACCGTGGGGTGTGCGGACTTCGTTCCGTTCAATCAAGCTTTTGAGGACCACCGCCGTGGAGGAGAGCGACAAGACGGCTCCTAAAAAGATGGCCGTCGGCAGCGACTCAACCCACCCGGTCGCGTAGGTTAATCCCGCACCGAGGGCGATCGTCAGCAAAATCTGTAAGGCTCCCCCCCCAAACGCGATCCGCTTAACCCGCAACAACTCCTTAAACGAAAATTCCACCCCGAGGGCAAACAGGAGCAACGCCACGCCAATTTCAGACATCACCTGAATATCGCCCGCCGTTGCGATCAGATGCAGCCCCGCCGGACCGATCGCCATTCCCCCCAGCAGATAGCCCAGCAAGGCAGGCTGTCGGAGTCGATTGGCAATATAGCCGCCTGCGGTCGCCGCCCCCAGGACGGTGACCATATCCACAATCAGTTTTAGCTCGCTTGCCATAATGTTACGTCTCATCCGTGAGGGTTACATCCCTAGACACGCTCCTGGTACACGAGCATCCGGCCTGTGGATTGGGAAAGGCTTGCACCACGTATCCGAATCAGTGTCTGATGGGGAATGGGGGTGGAGGCGAAAACCCTAGACGTTAAAGCGGAAGAGCAGGACATCCCCCTCCTGCACGATGTAATCTTTGCCCTCGCTGCGGACCAACCCTTTCTCCTTGGCTGCACCCATCGATCCGTGTTCTACCAAGTCTTTATAGGCCACCGTTTCCGCGCGAATAAAGCCGCGCTCAAAGTCGGAGTGAATCACGCCTGCGGCTTGGGGGGCGGTCATCCCAGCGTGGATCGTCCAGGCGCGGGTTTCCTGTTCGCCCGTGGTGAGGTAGGTACGGAGGCCGAGGAGTTCGTAGGTGGCTTTAATCAGGGATTTCAGGCCGCCTTCTTCGACGCCGAGGGCTTCGAGAAAATCCTTACGATCGTCATCGCTCAGATCGACCAATTCGGCTTCCACCTGAGCCGAGACGATAACCACCTGGGCGCCTTGAAGGGCGGCCAACTCTCGCACCTGTTCAACCCAGGCATTGCCCTCAGCGAGATCATCTTCTGAGACGTTGGTGGCGTAAATAATCGGCTTGCGTGTCAGTAAACCTAGATTTTTAATCAGCAACTCTTCCTCGTCGCTGAGTTCAACTGATCGCGCCGGTTGTCCCTCGTTGAGTACCGCAACCAAACGTTCGAGGACTTCGACTTCTGCTTGGGCGTCTTTACTGTTGCGGGCTTGTTTACGGGCTCGATCGATCCGACGTTCAATTTGGGCCAGATCCGATAACCCCAACTCCAGATCGATCACTTCAATGTCGCGGATCGGATCGACGGAGCCGGAGACGTGGATAATATCGTCGTTATCGAAACAGCGCACCACATGGACGATCGCGTCCACCTCACGAATATTCGCCAAAAACTGATTGCCCAGACCTTCGCCCTTACTGGCTCCCGCCACCAGTCCGGCAATATCCACAAACTCCATGCGGGTCGGTACAATGCTCGCCGATTTGGAAATCTGGGCTAAAACCGCCAGCCGATCGTCCGGAACCGCCACAACCCCGACGTTGGGCTCGATCGTACAAAACGGGAAATTCGCCGCCTGCGCTGCAATATTCGCAACCAGGGCGTTGAACAACGTGGACTTGCCAACATTGGGCAATCCGACAATTCCGGCTCTTAACATCGTGGTGGTGGGAGTCGATCCCGATTAACTCGAAACACTTGGTAATAGAAAGCAGGATCATCGCCGATCGCCAAAGTTGGCGTGAGCAAAACAATCCTGAGAGGTCAGTCATCAACGGGCTCGTCTCATCGTCGATTGCGATCGGGTAAGCTGTGGAATACCCGACCCAATCCCAACGAAAGGCTGTAACCCTTACGGGGTAAGCGCTCGAAATTTCATTGATGATAGCCCCTAGATACTCTACCCTGATTTGAGAATCCCCATCTCGAATTCTCCCGGAATTCCCCGCCGACCCTTCACCGTCAATGCGAATTCCTGACCGTTGCGTCACATCGGTTCACCCCTTCCCCTATGCCCTCCTCCCTTTGGCCCTACGTCACCCCTGGCATTCCTGATCATCTCTTTGAGCGATCGCCAGGTATCCCCATCACCCAACGTGAACTGCGATTGATGATCCTGTCACAGCTTCAGCTTCAGGCAGAATCGCGGCTGTGGGATATCGGTGCGGGAACCGGAACGATCGCGGTTGAAAGTGCGTTGTTATGTCCGGCGGGTCGGGTGGTGGCGTTTGAGCGTGATCCGGATGTGGTGGCTCTGATCGAGACCAATTGCAGACGCTTTGAGCTGGACAATGTCGAGGTGATCGAGGGGAACGCACCGGATTGTTTGCAGGCACGATCGGATCAGCCGACCCATATCTGTGTGGAAAGTAGCCGCGCGATCGGCCCCATTCTCGATGCTGCTTGGGAACACCTCGCGGAGGGTGGTCGCTTGGTCGCCACGGCCAGCAATCTCGAAGTGCTGTACACCATTTCCGAAGGGCTCGCCCGACTGCACGTCCGTCATGTGGACATCGTGCAAGCGTCCATTAATCGACTGGAACGACGCGGAACCCACCAAGCCCTCGCCGCGATCGATCCCATCTTTATTCTCAGTGGAACCAAGCTGGACTAATCGTGCCATCGCTCCGATCGAACGCTACGGGGGGCAGCCTCAATCAACACTATTTCGATATTTTGCGCCCGTTCTGCCCCGATCGTACGGCACTCCGACGAAACCGAGCTGCCTGCAACCCGGCATCATAACCAAAACAATCTTAAAGAATTATTAGCAACGTCTTATTCTTCGATTAACGTAAGTTGAGGGATTGTGATCATGGATGCCAATTGTGCGATTGTGCGGACATTATTGCCGATCTTTCAGGCCAAGGACACGCCGTTATGTGGGTATTAGACGGTTTCGATCCTGACGTTCTAATCCTTGTGGCTCACTCCCGCCGTTTGCCATCTGTGTTTTTCTTCTTCCCCTATGCCTGTAACTCGTATCATTAGCGGCGTCATTGCAATTATTCTTGCGATCTCAGTTCTCTCCCTGGGGGGTATTGCCTTCGCGATCGGCATTGGCATCCTCGCATACCTCGCCCAACAGGAATACTTCCAGCTTGTACAAGCCAAGGGCATTGAACCCGCCATCAAAAGCACAATGGTTGCCACTCAATTGTTATTGTTGTGTGCGTTGCTGGCTCCGAATTTTGTCAGTGTGGCGTTCCCGATCGCGGGTGCGGCCATTTTTTGCTATCTCCTGTTTCAACCAAAACTCGCCTCGATCGCGGACATGTCCACCTCGATTCTCGGTCTATTTTATGGTGGCCTACTTCCGAGTTACTGGATTCGCTTGCGAGTGGAGCTTGACCTCACGACACCCATCAGTGTCGCTAGCAACACACCCCTAACGGGTTTACTCGAGGCCCCCGCTGTGGTCTGGTTAACCCCCGGTTTATTAACCACATTGCTCGCCTTTTGCTGCATTTGGGCGGCGGATATTGGCGCATATTTTTTCGGAAAAAGCTTTGGCAAAACGCGACTGTCAGCAGTCAGCCCGAAAAAAACCGTGGAAGGGGCGGTGTTTGGGATTCTGAGCAGTACGATGGTGGGCGCGATCGGTGCCTTTGGCTTAAATTGGGCGTTGTGGCTCCCGCTCGGACTCGTTTTTGGGTTAATTGTGGGAATTGCGAGCCTTGTCGGTGATCTGACTGAATCGCTGATGAAACGTGATGCAGGGGTCAAAGATTCCGGCCAACTGATTCCCGGTCATGGTGGCATTCTCGATCGGACGGACAGCTATATTTTCACGGCTCCCCTGGTCTACTACTTTGTCACCCTCATTTTGCCCCTCGTTCCCCATAGCCTCTAGATGATCGAAGCGCTTCGCGGTGAACCACTCGGAGCCGGGTTGTGGCGCAGTCGCGGACGCTGACCAATTCACTGGCCCATTAAACGGTCAGCTTGCCTAAAACCTGGGTGATGTGCGCCAGGGTGAGGTCGAGCGATCGCAAAAGTGCCACAATTTCGTCCGAGTCGAACTGAAGACCGAGAAACTGATCTGATGGTGTACGTAAACGTTGCAATATTTGGGTGGATTGCGTCACCACCACGATCGCCGAAACATTAGCTGCCGCGCCTTTTAACGTATGCAGGAGATGGATAATCTCATCCCGATCCCCGCGTTGAAAAGCAGTATGCAACGTCGCTGCAAACGGTTCGTAAATTTCCGCAAATAGATTGAGCAACTCACAATAAAGCTGAGTATCGTTGTAAACTCGCGCCAAACCCTCAATAACATCCAAATCGGGATACATTGGCGGGATCTCAGGGACGATCAATGCCGGTGAGGTGGGGGCAACGGCAGCGATCGGTGGTGCGATCGGTTTGGTTATGGTGTCCACGGAAACAGTCTCCTCGGATCGCACAGGCACTTGTCGTGTCCCCCCCTGGCTGCGCTCGAGCCAATCGGCGAGGATCTGACCCAAAATGTCCGGGTTGATCGGCTTACACAGATGGTCATTCATGCCCGCCTCAAGGCTACGCCGCTGATCCGATTTGAAAGCGTGCGCCGTCATCGCAATAATCGGTACCGACTTGAGGTACTCCATCGCTCCATTGCCCAACTCCGAGAGACGACGAATGCGGCGCGTGGCCTCAAGTCCATCCATTTCCGGCATTCGGACATCCATGAGGATGAGATCGTAGTGATGATTTAACGCCTGGGCGATCGCCTTCCGGCCATTCACCGCGAGATCCACCCGCATCCCAAATTGTTCCAAGATTTTACGCGCCACCAGTTGATTGACATCGTTATCTTCAACCAACAGGACAGACGCACCTTGCAAAATTGCGGGGGAGGACGGGCGAATGGCCGCCGAGGTGGACGTAGATTTAGCAGTGGTGGGCGGGCGATCGGATGGGGTCACAGGTGCAGCAATGGTCAAGCTGTCACGCAGCCAGTGTGGATCGTAGGGTTGCATCGGGCTGGGGGAGAGGGAAATCGGGGCTGTGCTGTAGGCAAATTCCGGAACGTTGACCAATCCGTCAGGAACGTTAAGCTCCGCCGTCTGGGATGCGTCACACTCAAACGTCAACTCAAAGGTAAACGTGCTGCCCTGGCCCAGTTCGCTGTGTACCTCAATGGTTCCACCCATGAGCTGTACCAGTCGTTGACAAATACTCAGCCCAAGCCCCGTGCCTCCCTGACGACGACTCGTGGACGGGTCAACCTGAGTAAACGGTTCAAAGAGGGTTGTGATCTGGGCGGGACTGAGACCAATGCCGGTATCGCTCACCGCAAAGCGTAGGCGGGTGGTGGTTTCAGTGCGATCGCATTCCTCGATCTGGATCATCACGCAACCGCGATCGGTAAATTTGATCGCATTACTGACCAAATTAATCGCCACCTGCCCAAGGCGTAGGGGATCGCCCACCAAACACCGGGGAACCGTCGCACCCGTTTCAACCCGAAAATCGAGATGTTTTTCGCTTGCCTTGAGTGCTAAAACCGCTTCGAGACGCTCTAGGACTTCATCCAACTGAAATGGAATCGTTTCCAAACTGAGTTTGTCTGCTTCGATTTTAGAAAAGTCGAGAATATCGTTCACAATCTGCGATAGGGATTGCGCCGATTGATTGAGCTGCGTCAGGTAATCCCGTTGTTGTGCCTCAAGTGGGGTGTGTTGCAAAAGGTGAGCCAAGCCTAAAACCCCGTTAATGGGGGTGCGAATCTCGTGGCTCATTAATGCTAAAAAGTTGCTTTTCGCCCGATCGGCCAACTCTGCGGCCTCTTTGGCATCGCGTAATTGCTGCTCGGCTTGCTTGCTTGCTGAGATATCCCGACAGATACAAATTAAAGCGCCATCCTTCGATAGGGTGAGCGATAAACCCTCTGCAAAGGTTGAGCCGTCTTTACGTCGCCCGATCGCCTCTCCTTGCCACACCCGATCGCGCATCAGTGCCGGTAAAATATCGTCCTCAAACCGGGCTTGTTCCTCCGGCTCATAGAGAATTTTCCAACTCTTGCCGATCAGCTCCTCAACTTCGTCATACCCGAAGAGTTTGACATGGGCTTGATTAATTAAAACGTAGCGATCGTCCTGAAAAATAGCAATGCCTTCTGCTGCGGCCTCGATCGTTTCGAGTTGCTGTCGTAGCCGCTGCTCCGTACATTTTTGATCGGTAATGTCATAGTTAACACCCACCATACCGATGGGCTGACCCTGTTCATCGTGCTGGACGATCGCATTGGCCTGCAAAAAGCGAATTTCACCATCCGGCCGCACAATCCGAAGCTCAGTATTGTAGTCCGCTTGACCGGCTAAAGCTTGTTTAATCGCGAGACACGACCGTTCAATATCGTCTGAGTGCAGACAGTTTAACCAGAAATCATAATTGATCTCACTGAGTATCTGTTCAACACCATAGAGGATGAACATTTGTTCATCCCAAAGTAAAACATCGGTCCGAATATCCCATTCCCAAATTCCAATTTTGGCAGACTGGACGGCTAGGTTCAGCCGTGTGGAAATTCGCTGTAATTCATATTCAGAATGTTTGCGATCGGTAATATCTTGATAGACCCCTAACACTCCCATAACATGACCATTGAGATCATGAAACGGAATCTTATTTGTTTCGATCCAGGTTTGACGACCATCACCTCGAATTTGCGTTTCAATAATTCCAAGCTTGGGTTGATTGGAGGTTATAACCTCGCGATCGTCCGCACGATAGGCCTCCGCTTCCGTCGCTCCCCAGGGCATAGCATAGTCATCCTGACCAATAATATCGTCGAGGGATTGAAGATTGGCATCCCGTAGAAACGATTGATTACACCCGAGATAGACGGAGTTGACATCTTTCCAAAAGACCGAAAGTGGAAAGGCATCGAGATCAAGTAAGGTTTGTAGAAAATGCTCCTGTTCACGGAGTTGATGAGTGCGTTTAAGGAGAGTATTTTGGAGAGTTTGATTCAGTTGTTTGAGTTTCTGATTGGCGCGTTGCCGTTCGAGTTCCGCCGTGGCGCGTACGGCAAAAATCCCTAAAATGGATAGAATATATTGGGTGTTTTTCAGTGCTTTTCTGTGGATGATCGATAGATTGCCGATCGGTGTTCCCGTCTGATCCCTGAGCGTAATGCCAACATAGCCCTCCGCTTCCATTTCCACGAGGTGAGGATCGTTTGGAAATTGCTCTTGAATGCCAGATTCACAGCTAAATCTACCCTGTTTTAAAACATATTCGCACGGTGTATTTTTAAAGTTGTAGGGTTGATTGAAATTTGATATTCCCGGAGGATAGATTGCTAGAGGTGTTAGTGTTTCATCAATTAATTCCACCAGAAACACACAATCAACATTGAGAGTACAGGCGATCGCTTGCACTAGAGAGGCAAAAAACTCCTCTCCCTGCTTCTCGGCGGTTTGTATGATGACTCGCCGTAGGCTCTCTTCAATTTTTTTCTCCTGGGTTACCTCATGAAAAATTCCTTGAATAATCGGTCGATCGCCCACCATAATAATCTTGCCGCGAATATCTACGTATTTGATGATGTTGTTGCGACATAAAATACGTAGATGATTGGTTGTATTCGATTGTTTACGGAGGACTTCCTGGAATTTATCGGAGATTTCATCAAAATCTTCGGGGGGATGCAGTTGCGATTGATGGAGTCCGATTAACTCGTGGCGGGAATAGCCAAAGAGGGCCTCAGCTTGGTAATTGACATCGGTAATGTAGCCATCGAGATTGGCGATCAGGATGGCGTCGTGGGCATCTTCAAATAGGGCGCGATAGCAAGCGGCATGTTCTCGCCACAGGGCGATCGTCTCGGGTGCAGCGTTCAGGTTGGCCGCGATCGGATTTGGATCATCTACTGCCTCGATCGTCGCAAGCGAACGGGTTTGATCAAGACTGGGGGGTTCCTGCGGGGCGATCGGTGTACCCTCTCTAACCTCGTCAGCAGGCGCACCGGTTTGCGAGATCCCTGCGGTTAGAACCTCGAAATTGAGGGCATATAACAGGCTCGTCACCGAGATCAGGCCAACGGGGTGATCGTGATCGTCAAGCACCGGCACGATCGTTATCCCTTGCTGTTGCATCTGCTGGCCGATCGCGCGTAGATCCGCCAGGTCGTGCAGTTCAGATCGATAGCAGGTCAGCCGTGCTGGCACAACCACGTCTCGTAACGTGATGGGGTTTTGTGCTGTGGAGCGTACCGTCGCAGCCATCAGATCACGATCGGTGGCGATTCCGATGCTGGGGCGATCCCCTGGAACCGCTTCCATGACAAGGACACCGTGCGAGTGCTGGGCTCCCTGCCAGAGAAACGCGGGACAGCCTGTGGGATTCGCTGACCCCGCCCAGGGCTGACCGATATCCTGCACGAGTAATTGCGTGATCGCGTCGTGGATACTTGTTTCGGGGTGAAGCACGACGAGGGTATTGACGATCGCAAGTTCAACTCTGGAGGACATGGAAACTATTTGCTACAAACCCGATGATTTCAGTACTCGATCAACCTTGAGATACGTTCGATCGCTCACCCATCGACCCTAGGGCGTTTTGTCAAGTAACGGTAGAGCCCTTATCCGATAAGCTGTTGAACGCTCACCCCCATAAAAACTAGGGGCCTTCACCCTGACTGGATTCGCGCTAGGCATTTGCATTGAATTGACACAGCCCCCAGAGGCGTACCCGGTCATTTGGCCGCTATCCTGCAACCACAATATCAATTTTTGACTTGAACGGTTGGGCCACGATGTGTGGGTCGCGTAACACCACGTAACAATCTCCCCACGGACTAACCGGGCTTTGTATCCTAACTAAAGCGTTGAGCGTTCACGCTGAGATTTTTAGTGAAAGTTTAAGCGTGTCAGCGCAGCATTGCGGGCTTAAAGCGCTTTAAATCAAACTGCACCCGAGCCTTGGGTCTTGCAACGATAATCACACTTTTAATTATATTCGACTTAACTCATGGCCTATTACTGGTACAAAGCCTTTCATTTAATCGGGATCGTTGTCTGGTTTGCCGGACTGTTTTACCTGGTGCGGCTATTTATTTATCACGTCGAAGCGGATCTCGAGCCGGAACCGGCGCAAAGCATCCTCAAAAATCAGTATTTGATTATGGAGAAACGGCTCTATCACATCATCACAACGCCGGGGATGCTGGTGACGATCGCCATGGCGATCGGGCTACTGACGACGGAGCCGGAGGTGCTGAAATCCTGGTGGATTCACGTCAAGTTAGGATTTGTGGCGCTGCTGATTCTCTATCACATTTACTGCGGTCGCTTGATCAAGCAACTTGAAGCGGGCACTTGCAAATGGAATAGCAAGCAGTTACGGGCGATGAATGAGCTACCGACGTTGTTATTGGTGGCGATCGTGATGCTAGCGGTATTCAAAACGAGCTTACCCACGGATGCGACGGTGTGGGTGATGGTGGGTCTGGTGGTGCTGATGGCGGTCACGATTCAGCTTTACGCGCGGAAGCGTCGCCTGGATAAGGAGCGTCAGCTTACAGAGGCGAATTCGGCCAATTAAGCGGGTACGTTGCGGGGCATGGCAGCCTCAAGCCTGACGGAAAGCCGCAACATCCCCACGTAAAACTGCTCAGACGAAATCTGATTTAACGTGCAACCACTTCGGGGCAAACAAGACGGGTTTCGTCTCTGACCCAGTTCTAGACCTCGGATTTCCCGACCAGGACTGACGCAAAATTTCCAAGACCTCTGAAGTCTGCGTCATCTCTGGGAAATTCGAGGTCTTGCCGTTGGAGAACCACACCGAAACTGCTATTTCCCGGCCATTTCCTGCTTTTTCTCTTGTTTTAAATCCCGTGTGCCCGCTGCGGCCAACTCTGCATCCATTAAGGTTTTACCCGTTGCCGCGAGGTACACATCATCCAAACTCGGACGCGCTTGGGCGATGCTAAAGGTGGGTAAACCCCGATCGCGCAACGCCTCCTGGATCGCAAGCAGCGCATTATCCTGACCCGAGACGACTAAATTTAGCGAATTACCTTGGGCGGCATTGATCACAATATCCGACACAAAGGACAAATTCGATAAAACCGTTTGCGCGGTTTTAACCTCATCATCCGACGTAAACTCACGAATTCGTAGCGTTACCCGATCGCCGCCGATCGTCTTTTTCAGTTCGTTGGGTGTGCCGCTGGCGATGATGGTGCCACGATCGATAATGGCAACTCGATCGGCGAGGGCGTCAATTTCCTCGAGGTAATGACTGGTCAGCACGATCGTGACGCCATCATCGCGCAATTGTCGCAGGAAATTCCACACCGCCAACCGGCTATCGATATCGAGCCCCACGGTCGGTTCATCTAACACCAACACATCCGGCTGATGCAGCAACCCCGACGCCAAATCGAGACGGCGACGCATCCCGCCGGAGTACGCACCCGTTTTGCGATCGATAAATTCTTCTAAGTTCAAGACCTCGATCGCCCGTGCAATCCGTTCTGGGATCGTCTTGCGTGGCAAATGGTACAGCGCCGCCTGAAGTTCGAGCATTTCACGCCCGGTCAGAATTTTATCGAGGGCAACCTCCTGAGCCACGTACCCCAGGCGACGGCGAACGGCTCGCGGATTGGCGATCGCATCAATCCCGGACACGGTAATTGTGCCGCTATCGGGATTCGCCAGGGTGCAAAGACAGCGAATCGTCGTGGTTTTCCCGGCTCCGTTGGGGCCCAGCAAGCCAAAGATTTCACCGGACTCGATCGTCAGTGAAACATCGTTCACGGCCTCGATCGTGCCGTAGCTTTTTTTTAGGTGTTCGATCGAAACTGCGGGAGCCATAGCCATCTCAAGAAAAAATCGAAAGTACGATGAACAACAATCAAGACGATCAGAACGGGGCGATCGTCACACGTGCGATCGCGTTCCACCATACTAAAGAATTATCACCACACGAGGGACGACCCTGTGTCGCACCTCGCTGTCCCCACAGCCCTACCGTGTATACACCGCAGGGGGATTAGGGAGTGGGCGTCGCTGCGGTCTTGGTCGCCGAATCGGTGAAGGCTTCCCAGGGAATCATCGGGCTTTGGGCGAGACGAATAGCGACGGCCTCCGCACCGTAGCGATTGAGGTGGCTCGGGTCGGAGAAATACTCATTTTGCTCGGGCCAAAGCTGACCAAAATCCCGGAAGGCAAAATCTAGGGTTTTGGATGCCTGGAGCATATAGGCACTAAAGGCGCTTTCGTGACTGCGGCGGGTTTCGTCGAGGTAGGTTTTGGTGAGGGGTAGATTAATGAAGACGAGCTTAATCTCGCGCGATCGCAACGTATCGGCAATATTGGTCAGCGAGATCGATTGAATGCCGCGCAACTGAAACCCATCGTAATCGGAATCATAGCTACCGGGCACACGGGCATAACGCTCGTAGTATTCCGACGGTGCAAACCGATCGGCCAATGCAAAAAAGCCGTTGCGATACAGGGCCGCGTTGCCCAACTCCTGGCTGCTCGTGGCAGAAGCATCCGCGAGACTGGTGCTGTTTTTCTCGGCCTGGAGGCGGTTAATGGCAAAATCCCGCAGATTGGCGCGTAACTGCTCCCGTTGGGCATAGGTGGCAGAGTGATCGGAAAATCCGCGTGTGAGCCGATCGTTCAGGTCGCGATAGCGTTGACTGAAGCTATCAAAGAACGAAGGGGCCAGCTCGGAAGGCAAGGACGGGGTTTGACTGGCGATCGGGCGAAATCCATCGAGGATGCTGGCATAACCAGGGGACTGGGCGATCGCCTGATAGGTGCGATCTTCGCGGCCACTGTTAAACGCACGCGCACCATCGGCCCACAGCACCAGTTTGGGTAACTGATCCGCCGCGAGCACCTGGGTGAGTAACATTTCCACCACCTGAGCCGTTGCACCATTGATCCCCAGATTAAACACCCGCAATTGGGGATGACCGGTTTTGACCAACGCGGTTTCCAGCGCCGAGGGATCGATCCCGCGTAGAGCCCGTGAGCTACCGACGATCAACACATCCGGGACGCCAAAATCCTGGATGTACTGGGCATAGAGCGCAATTTGGCGATCCATTTGCTCACTATTGAGCGTCGGAAAGCTAGCGTTCACCTGGGTGGCGAGTTGGTTGGTGCGGGGATCTGTGGCCGCAGGATCGGCAGCCGAGGCGGGCGAGGCGGGAGCGGTGAAGTTGCGATCGTCAAATCCGTTGGCATCTTGGTCGATCGGCTCGGCAAAATTGGCGAGATTCTCCGGCGGAACCACATCCGGATTGCGGCGTAGATCGCGGGTTTCGCCGCCTTGAGCCGTGGCTGATCCCCGCAGGTGTGCCTCACGGTCAGTTTGCTGTTTGAGTAATTCGCTGGTCACCCAATCGGTTTGAACCGTCAGCACCACTCCGATCGCCCCCCACAGCAAAGCCACGCCGGAGGAACAGAGGAGACGGCGAATCCCGTTGAGGGGAGAGAGGGGAGTTCGTCCCGGTGGCGTGGTGACAAATGGGGTGGAGAATTTGGGGACAGCGGTGCTAGAACCGTGGCTGACGGAGTGGGTGGCTTTGTCATTGAGTCGATCGGTGCTTGTCTCCGGACTGGCATAACTATTGGGAATCTCGTGCGGGTTCAAATCGAGGGGTGGGAAAACAGCGGCGGGAAATTCAAAGCTATGATGCCATTCCGGCTGACGCTGACCGCTGCAACGGCCATAGAGCCGCACGCCGAGGAGATCCGTCGCTTCGATTTGTTCAATCAGCCGCTCCACCACGGCACAGGTTTGATCGCGATCGGGAGCGATCGGCGCTTCCACAGCGATGTGCAACCAATCCTGTTGCCGACGCATTTCGACGTGTTGCCCGCCGGTCGCGAGCTTTTCACGCAGATCGGGATTGAGCAGACGATCCAGTAAAAAGGCGATCGCATCCAGGTTCCCCGCCCGTGCCAGATCGATCGAAGCGACCTCAAGGCTCGGATACTGTTTTGCGGGTAAATCCAGCCAGGTCACCCACTGGGGCGCATTCGGCTCGGGAAAGGTTGCCTCGTAGGGACGATCGAGACCGTAAACCGTCGCCCCCAGAATGCCGCGTGGCGAGAGATCGGCCAGGACCGGCTCAATGCGTGCCAGAACCGACTCTTGGGAGGGAAAGGGAATAGCGGCAGTGGCGTCACCC
>RDYZ01000352.1 GCA_004293855.1 Oscillatoriales cyanobacterium
CGCCCAACGGAGCCGACACATCCACCCCACCGCGAAACACCAACGACCCCGCCCCTGAGGTTTCCACAAAACCACCATCGCCACCGAATGCGCCACCCCGCGCCAGAATTTGCCCAAAAAATCCCGCCATATCGTCCGCCCAGACAATCACCTCGCCACCATGACCCGAGGCGATCGCACTGGCATTAATCACCGAAGCCGGATCAACCACCGTCGTAGTGGCGGTCGGCAATGTACCACCACCGCGATAGTCTCCTCCAAGATATACCGAACCACCACCTAGCTCACCCGTCACATCAAGGCTCGCGCCGGACAGCACCACCCGATCGCCCAACACCTGCACCACCCCGCCGACATTCTCCGACGACACATCGATCGCCCCCGTCACCACACTATCCCCCACGAGAACCTCCGCTCCCGACAACCGCACCACCCCATCCACAACGTCCAGCGACCCCGCCGAAGCTAGATTTCCCCCGGTTAGCAATTCTGGCAACGCGATCGGTGTAATCCCTGCACCCACAACCCGCTCCGTCGCCACCTCTAACCCCAACACATTCCCCGCCGCGCTTAACTGCAAGGTTTGACCACCACCGATCGCCGTCACACTCACATTCCCGCCCGACAGCGACCCCCCATTCAGTACCGTTCCGCCGAATAGATTTAGGTTGGCATCATCAGCCACCGCCAGCTCGCCGAAATTAACGATCGCACCGGAATCTAATCCTGAAAAATCGAAGGCGATCGGCTCGCCACCTAAGGCCGATCCGTTGACCTCTCCCAACCCTGCAAACCAGCCCGATTCAAATTCGATCGCCCCCGCTGTGGTTGCCGTGAAATCCCCCGCCACATCTAACCGTGCGTTTTCACCAAAAATAATCCCCGCCGGATTGAGCAAAAACAGATCGGCGTTGCTGCCGGTCACTTGGATCAGGCCATCAATGGATGACACCTCACCACCTGTCACGCGCCCCAGTACGTTCTGGATGTTCGGGGTTGTCACAAAATTGGCAACCTGACCCGCCTCGAGGTCAAACGTTGCAAAACTGTGAAAGAGATTGACCCCATCGTCCGATCGTTGCCCCCCCTCGATCGCAAACTGGTTTTCCTGGGGAGTGACGATCGTCTCCAAACGCCCGTCTGTGACAATCTGAGCCTCCACCGGAACCGCAGAGCCCAGTAAAGCCAGGAGCACGCCAAATGATATCTTGCTTTTCATCGGAAACAGGGGGATTCAATACAGCTTCGATTAACCTGGCGAAAACGATGTCAGAGGGTAGAGGCGTGATGGTGGTGCGCCCTCGGTCTTACCTACTTTTCGCGGTTTGGTGTATAGAATCCTACTAATTTTAATTTTAGTCGAAATCTACGGGGATGCTCCTCCGATTCTCGTGCCGATCGGAGTGGCGGCGGCACTCACCCTAGCTTAATTTCGCTGTGCAGATGCCTCTAGATCTTTGATCGTTGGGGTCGATCGACGGCTATTTTTAGCCGGACTGAGGCAAACTTGCCAAGATCTTTCGCGGTTTTAACGTCGTGGCTTGACGCAAGCCACAGGATTTTGCTTCGACCTCAAAGGTCTAGGTCAAACTTCTCTAGAGGCCGATCGCAGGGTTGATCAATCATCCTCCTCGTATTCCACCCAGGAATTGGGGGTTTCCGACACCGCAACCTTCAGCGCAACCCCGGCGGGGACTCGCCGTTTCGTTTCCTCATAGATATATTGCGCGATGCATTCCGCCGTGGTTTCGTAGCCAGCGGGCAATAGATCATTGAGAAACCCATGATCGAGGCCCCCTTTTTCAGCGTCGCGTTTGGCCCAACGTAGGGTCCGAAAGTCCGCCACCATTACCGCATGGGGGCAGTATTCCGAAGCGTTGAGCTGACGTGAGCTAGCGGTAACGCGCACATGATAGGTGTGGCCGTGGAGGCGACCGCAGGGGCCATCATAGTCACGAATCGAGTGAGCGCTATCGAAACTAAATTCGGTGGTGAGGGTCCATTTGGGCATGGTGGTTTGCGGGGAATGAGAGAAAATGACAGGACGTGTCATCCATATAATCCTAGAACCTTGAGCGGGTAGGCTGTTGCGCGACTCGACCCAACACGGGGAGCTGTAACCCTTGCTGGATCAGCGCTAGCAGTGTCATGGATGACAACCCAAAGGGCGTGAACGTTGATGATGCACCATCATTACATCAGGGAGATCGATCACCGGGAGTCAACCCTGGGAAGATGACGGCTCATCACCCGGTTCGGTCGGCGTCCCATAGCCAAAGCGCTGCATCCAGTCACCACAGACACGCTGAATTGCCTGGATCTCGGATGGGCTGAGGTGCTGGCGATAGCGTCCAATGCTGGCCGAGGAGATGCGATCGCCATACCCCTGACCGGACCACCAGGCACGGTAGCGATCGGGCAGGTGCTGAAAGTTAATGGCGCTGCGTTGCCAGGGTTGGGCGGGATCACAGTGGAGTTGTAATCCTGTAAATGCCTGCAATTGGGCGATCGCTGCGTCGAGATGGGCGACGAGGGCTTCGTAGCGTACAAAACGAAGACGATCCCACAGATCCGCATCACGGCACGCTAACACCGTCGCATAGTGGTTGCAAAAATACTGCCCCAAACGTTCGATCGGCTGCTGGGCGAGTTGCGATTCGATCGCCGTTGCTTGAGGATCGGCAGGGGCCACGGACGCGGATTGATCTGCGGCATACCGTTGACCGATCGCCCGTAACGACGCCGCCCCATCGCGGGGATCGCGCACCGAGACCAGAGCTTGAGCGTGGGGAATGAGATCCAGCAACTCGGGTAAATGGGGCGTTAAAGCTGGAGACTTTAACACCAGGCACGCGGGATGATCGTAGCGTTGCCACACTCGCTGGAGTAAGGCCGCGATCGGCTGACGATAAAACTGGCGCAGGTCATTGAGATCTTGGAAATAGTCCGTGGTTTCCCCCAGACGGTGCAGATCTCGACTATGGGCGTAGGCTTGGACCAGGTGGGCCAGATCGATCGCCTCTCCCATTAAAGGATTGGTGTCTGGGCCACTGCATAGCAGGGCTTGGAGTAGGGTCGTCCCCGATCGGGGTGCACCTCCCACCAACAAAACCCGTGGCGGCATTCCGTAGGGCATTCCGG
>RDYZ01000353.1 GCA_004293855.1 Oscillatoriales cyanobacterium
GATCAATCCGGCGATCATGCATGGGATTGCGGATATGGTCGGTTCGATCGAGGTGGGTAAGTTGGCGGATTTGTGTCTCTGGAAACCGGCGTTTTTTGGGGTTAAGCCGGAGTTGGTGATTAAGGGCGGGATGATCGCGTACGCGCAGATGGGCGATGCGAATGCGAGCATTCCGACGCCGCAGCCGGTGCATATGCAGCCGATGTTTGCGGCCTATGGTGCGGCGAAGTTTGCGACGAGTGTGACGTTTATGTCCCAGGCGTCGATCGATCAGGGTGTGGCGGAGATGTTGGGGTTACGGAAGATGATCGCGGCGGTGTCGAATTGTCGGACGATCGGCAAGGCGGATATGAAGTTAAATACTGCGTGTCCGGCGATCGAGGTGGATTCGGAGACGTATGAGGTGCGGGCGGATGGTGAGTTGTTGACTTGTGAGCCTGCGACGGTGTTACCGATGGCGCAACGCTATTTCTTGTTCTAATTGTTGTGCAATAAATAGCAATGGAGATTTCACCTCTATGTTTGAGGTTCAGCTTGTTGACGGAGCTAATAAGGCACTCGTGACGGGTTTGCTCATGCCACTGACCGAGAAGCATCTTGATGATGTGGCAACATTTTGGAAGCCGCGATTATCTCCAAGAGATGTTGATTCTGATTGGGATTGGGTATTCAAAAAGAGAATTTACAACATTCGTACACAACAATTAGAGAACTGGGCGATCGAATATGAAGGTATCACCCAAGGAGTCATCATGCTTGATTTATCGGGGCGACGTTCTCGCCTAGAGCGCGATGCTCGTATGGTTTATATTTTCTGTGTCGCAACAGCCCCGTGGAATAGAATGGAGATCCAACAACCACCGAAACTTCAAGCGGTTGGAAGACAGCTCGTTCAGTTTGCTCGTTCAAAGAGCCTAGATCTTGGCTTCGGGGGTCGCGTTGGTCTTCATGCCCTACCAGAAGTTGAGGAGTTCTATCGATGCTTGAATATGACAGAAATTCCTGGCTGCTCCGACGACAGCGAATCGGAGATTGAGCAACTTACTTATTTTGAGTGGCGGGCAATCTCTAGGTCGATGATTCAGTTAAATAAATATTGAGGAGTAAAGTTATGTACCACCCATTAAGTGAAGCCGAATTACTAGAGTTTGCGGCTCTAGAGGACGAGATCGGTCATAGCCTCTCTGCGGGCTTGGATTGGGGGAATCAGATTGGCGAATTCTTCCATCAGTCCTATAGCTATGTTGATAGTACGAAGTTAGGTGAGGTTTTGACAGAGGGTTTAGGCAATATTTTTTCAGATGCCGAAATCCAGGATTTGATCGAGTCTTTTCAGCAAGAGGTTGCTCGTCAAGTTGAACTCAAGCTAGAAAGCAAACGTGATATTGCATAGTCCATATCTCAAAATTTCTCTTAGAAGCCGTTTCTAAACTTTTTTTGTACCCTTTGACTCATAGAAATTTCAGCTTTTTTGGACTAAATCAGGAACATATAGGGCAAGAGTTTGAGTGATCTTTAGAAGCTGTTTCTAAAGATATACAAATGAATAAAACTCTCGAACTCCCGGATAGAAATATCAAATCTTTACCAAAAAACTATATTTTCAAACTCTCAAGAAAGTCTGCCCTATCAACAAAAAACTAATCAAAACCTATGGTGAAACTTTTTGATCGGTCTTTAAAACATCTTCAGAACTTTCACCAACACGATCACACCCCACAAACTCAGAACAAACTCCCCAAAATCTCCCTGAGATTATTATTGATTATTCCCTTCGTTTTGCAGATCGTTGGGGCCGTCGGATTAGTGGGTTATCTTTCCTATCGGAGTGGACAAAAAGCCGTAGAAGAAATGGCATCATCCTTGATGACAGAAATCGGTGATCGCATCGATCAAAACCTTATTAATCATTTAAAAGCACCAGTACAAATCACGAGAAATAACGCGGCTGCTATCAAACTCGGTCTTTTAGACTATCAAGATTTTTCAGCCGTAGAGCGTTATCTCTGGGAACAATCACACATCTTCGATAACTTGAATGCGATCGTCGTTGCCACAGAAACACGAAGCATGTTCACGATTAATAAGATGGATGATGGCTCACGTATCATCCGCATCAGAACAAAAGAAAATGACTATAACTGGGTTAATTATCTAACCGATAAAAACGGTAATTATATCGGATTAGTTGGAGACAACGACAAAATTTATTCTCAAAAAAATCCTCCAGAGAATCGTCCTTGGTATGAAGTAGGGAGACGATCGCCCAACGGAGCCTGGAATCTCGTCGTGTCTCGAATCAAATCCGATGATCCGCGTTTAGTTGCAGCTTACGTTTTGCCATTCTTTGATCAAAATAATACGCTTCAAGGCGTGGTGAGTTCCTCCATCGCCCTATCTCAGCTTAGAGATTTTCTGCAAAGTTTAAAAATTGGTAAAACAGGTCAAGCCTTTATCCTAGAAACCAATGGCCTATTAATTGGTACATCCACAGGCGAAACTCCATTTAGCTCTGCGATCGTCAGCTCACTGGAGTCAGCTAAAGAAAAAGACAATCCAAATCAATACAGATTAAATGTGGCCGACAGTCAGGATGAACTGACACGCAAAACAAACCAAAAATTACTGGAATATTTCGGCGACCTGAAGCAAATCAAACAAACACAACAACTTGACTTCACGGATAACGGTAAACGCTACTTCATTCAAGTGGTTCCCTTTCAGGCTCAAAAAGGTTTAGATTGGCTAACCGTTATCGTTATTCCTGAAACTGACTTCATCGCAGAAATTCAAGCCAACGCCCACTGGACAATTGTATTGTGTGGTCTCACCTTAGGTATCGCAATCGCGATCGGTATTCTCACTGCTCGATGGATTACGATCCCCATTCTTCGTTTAAATCGCGCCAGTCAAGCCTTATCGCTGGGCGAGTGGCAAGAGTATGAATCAGAAGAAGATATCGCAATCACAGAAGTTCAAAGCATTGCAGAAATTGCAACCCTCGCCAATTCATTTAAACGTATGGCGATTCAGTTAAAAACCTCCTTTGAAACCTTAGAAAATCGAGTAGAGGAACGCACGGCTGAGTTGGTTTTGGCCAAAGAAAAGGCAGAGGTTGCCAATCAAGCTAAA
>RDYZ01000354.1 GCA_004293855.1 Oscillatoriales cyanobacterium
ACGATCGCTCCTGTGGAACGATCCGGCCATCGGTATTGATTGGCCGATCGGTGACCAAATCCCCAAATTATCCGCCAAGGATCAAGCCGCCGTTACCCTTGATCGGGCCGACCTCTTCACCTACACCCAAACCTCCACCTAAGTTCGACTCTCTCCCTAAATCCCTACGGTGTATACACAAGTCGCTGACCCGTGCGACAGGGGTTGACCCTCTCCCTAAATCTCTCTTCCTTACGAGGGCGAGGGACTTTGAAAACCTTTCCTTGTTTTCCTCGTTTCCACGCTCTACGTGGGCAACGGGCGAACTAGACGCTCTGCGTCCTCACCTAACACCACTGGACGCAGAGCGTCCCTACGGCATTCCTACGCAGAGCGTAGGAACGAGAGGTTATACAACTTGTGTATATTACGACGCTTTGCGTAGGAACGAAAAGTGGTGGAAATCGCTACCACTCCACAAAACAACATCAAAATTTAATAAACATTAATAACGTGTAAACAAATCCTTAACACAAAGAAATAGAACGTGGGATGATCCGGAATCCTATATTACGAAATTGTTAGATAATAGAGGTACGAGGAATGAGATATTAAAAGCTCATACCTACAGACACTGCTTCGGGTAACCGAGACTCTAGAAACGTCGAGCTTTGGATTCTGAAATCCTCTTCTTGATCGTGGTAGCGGAGATCCACCTTGGTGATCACCCCATCGCCCTAGAGCCAATCCGGCCCCTTAGCCACCCTCGAAAGTGTCCTATCTGAACTCAGTCCTAATAATGAGCCATGCCATTGTTTTGAGTATCAGATCGATAGTCCAACTACAGAGAACAAGTCATGCTGACTCTCCTCGAACGAATGATGAATTGGGTTCTCGGCGGTAGCACCCTCCTCGAAGAATGTGATGGTGTGTTTGCCTATTCGCCGACCAGTAAGCGTACAACCATCTTGCATCGCTTCATTTGAGCCCTAAGTGTGAAAGTACGTGGCCTCGTGATGATGGCGGGCGATCGCCTCGTTAGTATGTGGTATTTGAAACTATAGATGTCCCTTGTCCATTAATGTCTCCGGATCTGGTCTCGGTGTTCTTTCATTAAGTCCGCGATCGTCACTCTCAGGGTGCTAAGTCTGCCCCAGGAATCGACTTAAGGCAGACGATCGTCTCGGCACATTGCCATAACGCCCCTATCCGCTTCAGTATTTTTTCCTCGGTCTTCAAGCGTCGCAATGAATATCAGACCCCAGTGATCTGATGCGACCTGCTATCACAAAAAACTCGGATGACTCGGGTTCCTCTGGGGAGATTTGGTCTCGTTAGGGTGTTCGGGCGACAGATGGAGCGGTAGCGTAACCGTCACATGGGTATTCGAGTTTTGACGTGAGGTCACTTCAATCACGCCTTGGTGCATCTGGACGATTTGGTAGCAAATGGAAAGACCCAGCCCCGTGCCTGCACCGACCGGTTTGGTCGTGAAAAAGGGATCGAACACTTTAGCCAGGAGGTGTTCCGGAATCCCCAAGCCATTATCCAGAATCGAAACCCGCAAAAATCGATCGCTCACCATTTCCGTATCAACCCAAATCTCAGGTCGGACATGGACGCGATCGGGATGCGATCGGGCTTCAATCACCGCATCGATCGCATTGGTTAGCACATTCATCCACACCTGATTAATTTGTGCGGGGTAGCACTCGATCTTGGGTACAAGGCGATAGTTACGATTGAGTTTGATATTGTGGCGCGACATGTGATGACTCAAGATCACCAAGGTGCTGTCGATCCCCTCGTGGATATCCACAGATTTCGGGCGATTTTCATCCAGGCGTGAAAAGCTGCGGAGCGACAACACGAGGCGCAAAATCCGCTCCGCTCCGGTTCGCATCGAATTAATGATGTTGGGCAGATCGCTGGCGATAAAGTCGAGATCGATTTCCCGTGAGGCGGCTTCGAGTTCGGGGGTCATCTCGGGATACGCCTTTTGGTAGAGTGCAATCAGGTTGAGGAGATCGTGGGTGTAATTGTTGGCGTAGGCTAAGTTGCCGTAGATGAAGTTGATAGGGTTGTTAATTTCGTGGGCGATCCCGGCGACGAGTTGACCCAGGGCAAACATTTTTTCGGATTGAATTAACCGGGCTTGGGTGCGTTCCCGTTCGGCGAGGGCGGCTTCGAGCTGTTCGCTGCGCTCACGTAAAATCGTTTCGGATTCGCGTAACGCCTCTTCCGATTGCTTGCGCTCGGTAATATCAACACCAACGACGACGCTGGCTTGGCCACGATCGTACTTTTGGGCGGCGATCATGTAATAACAGTCCGTATCGCGCACCCGCGCCGTGATCACCTGCGAGCAATAGGGATCGGGCTTGGCCAAAAATTCGCGCACAAAGTCCACAAATTCCGGGCTACTTTTTAAAAAGCCTAACTCTTTGCCCACAAAGGCTTCAGCGGGCATGTTATAACTTGCCGCCAGATGGCGATTCACCCCCAGATAATGCCCCTGGGCGTCGATCCAAGAAACAAATCCCGGTACGGCGTCAAGCACAGCCCAAAGCTGCTCTTGGGATTCGCGCAGGGCTTCTTCGGTACGTTTCCCAGCGGTGATGTCAATCCCAACCACAACAGCGGCCCGATCGCAGGCGTATTTCTGGGCGGCGATCGCGTAATACTGGGCGACACCACCGACCTGAGTCCGGATAATTTCAGTGGCATGGGGTTCCGAGTTATCCAGAAAAGTTTCGACAAAATCGCTAAACTCTGACTTCTTTTCTAAAAAGCCGATTTCTTTGCCGACAAAATCACTGACCGCCATGTCGAGGCTTTGGGCAAGGTGGCGATTGACGCCCAAATATCGCCCATCGACGCCCATCCAGGAAACGAAGCCCGGAACGGCATCCAGCACAGCCCGAAGTTGATCTTCGGTTTCGTTGAGGTGTCTCGGTGTGGTGACACTGGTGGGGTGATCGGGCGTGTCGAGTTGGGCAATGATTTGACGGACGATCGCAAAGGCATAACCATAACCATCGACACAAAGATGGGTAAAGGCAATACTCGTGGCAATTTCTCCCCCGTCCCCCACCCGGCAACGCGATTCGAGTTCGGTATGACCCT
>RDYZ01000355.1 GCA_004293855.1 Oscillatoriales cyanobacterium
GGTGACCTGAAAGGCGGCGATCCAGTCCGGCAATTGTGCAGCGGGGAGAGTGGGCAAGACATCCGGTGACGTACTGGGCAACGATCGCCGCTGGGGAGCAAAGCGATCGGCATGGGGGGGAATCGCCTGGGTTGGGACCTGCACGGCGGGCGATCGGTCCGACGATCGGTCCGAGGCCTCAGCGGCAGCATAACGCTCGACGCGGTAACGCTCCACGGTTAAACGCGACACCTGACGCCGTAACGCTTCGCCCAACCACGCCTCAATCTGAACACTCGATCGGCTAGGGGGAGGCGTTGCAGTTGGGTTCTAGGGGGAGGCGTTGCAGTTGGGTTCTGATCTGCGCTGGGATCAGCACCTAGATCAGCCTTCTGATCCCGATCGGTTGGCTCGTGCGGCGGGGCGATCGAACCCGTCGAACCCGACTCGGCGGGTGGCACAATCCGATAGGCTGTACCGGAAAAAATACCCGCAATCTGACGCTGCACTAACACCGCCATGCCCGGATCGCCCAAGTCTCGATCGCGGCGATACGCCACCGCTTCGGAGCAATCGTATACTTTCCAACACTCCTCAATCGCCAAGACCAACGCTTCACCGTCCGCTAGATTGGCAATGCAGCCGTAGGACTCACGAGCGGCCACGGGTAGCGTCATTTCCCCACAGGGCGACGATCGCACAATCACCCGATCATCGAGATCGGGCTGTACCGTATCCGCCACCAACGCCAGATCATCGCCCGCTTGCCAGACCCAACCCGAGGGAACGGCATAGCCCCAACGGCGCAGTTGTGACAGCATCGCGATTTTATCCCCCACCCGATCGGCGTCGAGCAAATCGTCCAGGGTCGCGATCGCGCGATCGGCTTGAAAAAAGCGAAACATCCCCTGAGCCTTGGGGTTGGCCTCCGTTGCCTTGAGATCGAGATCATCCGGCACTTTCTGATAAATCCAGTACAACAGACCGCTGAGGACGATCGCCGCTCCCACACGATCCATCTGATCCGGGTGCATCATCCACAACGTCCCCGGTAACACAACCAGCGCCAACAACTTACCCGCTTGACGCTCCCGGACGATCGTAAAACCCACCCCACACAACACTAACCCCAACAGCATCACGATCGGATCGTGGGCCAACATGCCCCACACCACGTTCGTTACTCCCGCCCCCCGACTCGCCCAGAAGCGACCCAACACCAGCGCCACGATCGCGACCAATTCCCAAACCGAGGCCGCCGGGAAAAATAGCCGCGCCAGCAACACCACCGCAAACCCCTTGCCCGCTTCCGATAGCACCGCTGCAATCCCCGCCCGTCGTCCACCGTGATAGAACGCCGCCGAGACGCTCACATTACCCGTGCCGACCTGCCGTAGGTCAATCCGTGTTAGACCATAGACGAGCCACTGCAACAACGGCAGCGCCCCAATCACGGGGCAGAGCAGAAAAATGAGAAGGACGCCACCAACTTGTTGCAAGGTCATCGCATGTCATCACTTACGAATTGAGTATTGCGGTACTGCCATCTGCAATTCTGCAACATCGAGCCCAACGATGACAGCTCACGACTCCAAGGCTCGGGTGTTTCAGATTGACGATCGCGCAGGGCGAGCATATTGGTTGCCGCACCTCGGTTGTCTCCAAACAGCCGCGTTCAGGGTGACAACTGGGTGACAACTTTCCATAAAATAATCCCCGACTGTGCGCGAGGACTAGGTGGCACGATCGGGGATTACTTTGTAAACCAACTAATGCGGATGGCGAGACTCGAACTCGCAAGGATTGCTCCACACGCCCCTCAAGCGTGCGTGTCTACCAATTCCACCACATCCGCGTGGTGTCTGACGAACAGCGTCTGAGACGCTTTTATTTGTTCGCACCATGCTAACTTAGCATAGCAGCGGCTGAGTCGCCATAGTTTTAGAAATTTTTTTTTCAATTGTCTAAAACTCGTGATGCGGCGACTCCACAGATCTGAAGCGATCGCCGTGCAGCTTGGCTTTGTGAGCGACTTTTATATTGAGAGACGTTATATAAGACATGAGATTTTCTAAAATTCTGATCGCGAATCGGGGTGAGATCGCCCTTCGTATCCTCCGCACCTGCGAAGAAATGGGGATCGCCACTGTCGCTGTTTATTCCACCGTCGATCGCAATGCCCTGCATGTGCAAATGGCCGATGAAGCCGTTTGTATTGGCGGACCCGCCAGCAGCAAAAGTTATCTCAACATTCCCAATATCATTTCCGCCGCCCTGACCCGGAATGCTACGGCGATCCATCCCGGCTACGGCTTCCTCGCGGAAAACTCCCGTTTTGCTGAAATCTGTGCCGACCACCAGATCGAATTCATCGGCCCCACCCCAGCAGCTATGGACGCGATGGGGGATAAATCCACCGCGCGGGAAACGATGAAACGAGCCGGTGTCCCCACGGTTCCGGGCAGTGACGGGCTGCTGGCGACGGATGCTGACGCGCTGAAACTGGCGGCGGAGATTGGCTATCCGGTGATGATTAAGGCGACGGCGGGCGGCGGCGGGCGCGGGATGCGTCTGGTGCATACGCCGGAGGATCTGCCAAAGTTGTTTGCAGCGGCGCAGGGCGAAGCGGAAGCGGCGTTTGGTAATCCGGGGCTGTATCTGGAAAAATTCATCGTGCAGCCGCGTCATATCGAGTTTCAGATTTTCGCGGATAGTCACGGTAATGTGATTCACCTCGGCGAGCGGGATTGCTCGATCCAGCGTCGTCACCAAAAGCTATTGGAAGAGGCGCCAAGTCCGTTTTTATCGGAGGATCTGCGGCAGAAGATGGGATCGGCGGCGGTGAATGTGGCGAAGTCGATCGGCTATGTGGGAGCCGGGACGGTGGAATTCTTGGTGGATAAAAATGGTGATTTTTATTTCATGGAGATGAACACGCGGATTCAGGTGGAGCATCCGGTGACCGAGGCGGTGACGGGGATTGATTTGATTAAGGAGCAAATCCGGATTGCCCAGGGTGAGAAGCTGAGTGTGACGCAGGATGAGGTCGTGTTACGCGGTCATGCGATCGAGTGCCGTATTAATGCCGAAGATCCAAAGCACAATTTTCGCCCGAATCCGGGACGCATCAGCGGCTATCTACCGCCGGGAGGCATTGGCGTGCGGGTCGATTCCCACGTGTATACCGATTATGAAATTCCGCCCTATTACGATTCGCTGATCGGCAAGTTGATTGTCTGGGGGAACGATCGCCCGACGGCCATCCAACGCATGAAGCGAGCGTTGCGGGAATGTGCAATCACGGGTTTACCGACGACGATCGAGTTTCATGAGCAAATTCTTGATTCGCCAGAATTTAACCG
>RDYZ01000356.1 GCA_004293855.1 Oscillatoriales cyanobacterium
ATAGGATAGCAGAAATTCCCGAAGCTCTGGGTCAACTGTCGAATTTGACACAGCTTTACCTCTGGAGCAATCGGATAGCAGAAATTCCCGAAGCTCTGGGTCAACTGTCGAATTTGACACAGCTTTACCTCTGGGAAAATCAGATAGCAGAAATTCCAGATGTTCTGGAGAAAATGTCGCATTTGACAGAGCTTTACCTCAGTAGCAATCAGATAGCAGAAATTCCCGAAGCTCTGGGGCAACTGTCGAATTTGACACACCTTTACCTCAGTAACAATAGGATAGTAAAAATTCCCGAAGCTCTGGGGCAACTGTCGAATTTGACAGAGCTTGACCTCACTAACAATCAGATAGCAGAAATTCCCGAATCTCTGCGCAAAATGGACAAGCTGCAAAAATTGGATTTGCGGGGTAATCCGATACCAATTCCGCCGGAAATCCTAGGGAAAAATAAATTATCTGGAAATCCTAGGGATGTGCGTAACATTCTCGATTTCTACTTCCAAACTCGTGACCCCAATGCTACCGAAGAACTCAACGAAGCCAAACTTTTGATTGTCGGCGAAGGCGAAGCGGGCAAAACCACCCTAGCCAACAAACTCCTCAACCCCAACTACGAACTCAAAGAACGAGAACCCTCCACCGAAGGCATCGATGTGATGCGCTGGGAATTCCCACAACCCAACGGCAAACCTTTCCGCGTTCACCTCTGGGACTTTGGCGGACAGGAAATCTACCACGCCACCCACCAATTTTTCCTCACCGAACGTTCTCTATATGTCCTCCTCGTCGATAACCGCCGCCAAAACCCCAACCTCTGCTACTGGCTGAGTATCATCGAACTCCTCAGCAAGGGCAGTCCCGTCTTCCTCGTCCAAAACGAAAAACAAGACATCCGCTGCGAAATCAGCCTCTCCCAACAACGGCGTGACTTTCGCAACCTAGAAAAAGATTTCCCTACCAATCTCGCCACCAATCGCGGACTCGCAGACCTCCAACGCGCCCTGCAAAACCGCATCGCCACCCTCGAACACATCAGCACGCCCATCCCCAAACGCTGGGCAAACGTCCGCTATGTTTTGGAAAACTATTCCCAACGCCAAACCCATATCGAAGTCGGTGAATTTTTCAACATTTGCGTCAGCCAAGGCTTCAAAAAGTCCGATAAAACAGCGATGTTGAGTCTCAGTAAATACCTCCACGACTTGGGCATCATCCTGCATTTCCAAAAAGATCCCATCCTCAAAAACATAGTCATCTTGCGTCCCGAATTGGCAACCAACGCTGTTTACAAACTCATCGGCAACAAAAAAGTCACCGACAATGGAGAAGTCACAGATAACGCAGAAATCATCGCCAACTGCGGGTATTTCACCCGAGAAAATCTCAAGCAAATCTGGGGCGACACACAATACCGAGACTTGCACGACGAACTGCTGCACTTGATGAAACACTTCAAACTGTGTTACGAAATCCCCAGCAAACCCCGACAATACATCGCCCCGCAACTTCTCCCCCTCGAAACACCAGATTACGAATGGGACGACAGCGATAACTTGATTTTGCGTTACGAATACGACTTCATGCCCAAAGGCATCATTACCCGCTTCATCGTAGAAATGCACTTGTTAATCTACCGCCCTCAATCCGATTTACCAAAGGGTAGGGGGGATATTGTCTGGCGCGATGGAGTCATCCTCGCCGACAATTACGCCAAAGCCGAAGTTATCGAGAATTACCACCAACGAGAAATCCGCATTCGAGTTTCTGGCAACCACAAAAAATCTCTTTTAGACCGCATCCGCCACGAACTCTGGAAAATTCATGCTACTTATGACGCTCGCCTAAAATACCAAGAATTCATCCCCTGCAACTGTTCTGAATGCAAAGGCAGCCAAGACCCTCACCTCTACGATTTTGAAAAGCTGCGCCGCCGTTTGGCAAACCACCGCTACGAAGTCGAATGCGAAAAATCTTATCAAATGGTTCAGGTGCGGCGCTTGATGGAAGATTTCCCGGATAATTTGCAACAATGGGAAGAGAAAGAGCGAATTTCTGGAATCAATCAACTTGACTCTGGAGATACTTCTAGCATTCAATTAAACATCAACATCGACAATAAAAAAATGACTCAAAATTATCCTCAAAATAACAACTTTCCTGGCGCACAAATCGGCAGCGTAGCTATCGCTAACGAAGTCAAAGACAGCGCCCAACAAACAGCCTCTGGTGGTATTCATATCGATAACGCCAATACAGTAGAACTTCTCAAACTAATTTCATCCATGCGAGAAACCGCAATGCAGTTTCCTGAAGATATTCGAGAGGATATAATTATCGATATTCAAGATGTCGAAACTGAAATTAATAAACCGAAAGATCAATGGGATAGACCGAGATTAAAGAAATGTTTAAAAGGTATTGTAGCGGGGGCGGCTGCGATCGGAGTTGGGATCTCTGGTGCTGTTGATTTGGCTAATAGTACGATCGACCTCGGTGAAAAAGTAGGTATTGAAATTCAAGTACCTTGGGCGCGGTAAATAAGTTATGCAAGGCTGACGCATCAGCCGAAATAAACCGGGTTTTTTATCTAATCTGTGGGTAAAAAACCAGGATTTTGCGGAAAAACCCGGTTTCTGACCCTACGCATCAGCCTAAAGGGCCGATCGCCCTTAACCGCATTTTCCGCCGATCGCCCCTCACCCCCGCCCGGAATTACTCAAATCAGTTAAAGTAAGAAAAAGAAGCGCAAGTACCGTCACCTTTGAGCGACAATGGCATCCTCCTCCTCTGTAGCAGTTCGCGAACTCCCCTTATTTCCTTTGCCGGAAGTGGTTCTATTTCCAGGTAGACCGCTGCCACTGCAAATTTTCGAGTTTCGCTATCGAATTATGATGAACACGATTCTGGAGGGCGATCGCCGTTTCGGTGTGCTCATGTGGGACCCGAACCAAAACAAAGTCTCTGCCGTTGGCTGTTGCGCCGAAGTCATTCACTGTCAGCGCCTCCCGGACGATCGCATGAAAATCATGACTCTCGGACAGCAACGGTCCCGAGTCCTCGACGCAAAACAGGAAAAACCCTATTTA
>RDYZ01000357.1 GCA_004293855.1 Oscillatoriales cyanobacterium
GCCAAAGCCAGTGGCAAACTCAGGGCAATATTCACCGCATTATTCTGCAAACCAAACACCTTGCCCCGCATTGACTCGGGCGTTTCGAGTTGGATGACGGTTTGCATGGGAATTGCGACCAGTGCCGCGAAAAATCCCAGGGCGGTCATCGATGCGAGGCACGGCCAAAGCTGAGTGGTGGTGACACCCAAGCCAAAAAGCGCAGCCGCCACACCGAAGGAGCCGATCAGATTCAGGGTAGCCGAGTCAAACCGATTGCCCCCATGACCCACAAGAATCGCCCCGATCGCCATTCCGACCCCACCCGAGGCCAGCAAAAAGCCAAACTGATCGGTGTCCAACTCCGGCATCACCTCTGCGACCCGTACCGCCAGGATTGCCAAGGCCGCAAACAGACAGAACAAAATAATGAGCTGAATCAAGGCATTGCGTACCTTGGGGTAATGCTTCAGCACCGACACCCCATCCTTAAGGTCTTGCCAAAAATGTGTGTCGTGTTGGGTGAAGTTTTCCTTGGTTTCGTGGGTTTGCATTAACAGGAGCAGGACACCGGCGATCGCATAGCTACCACCGACAATCACTTCCTTGCCCCAGTACGCTCCCGAGAACAACACCTCGGACAAACTCAGCAGTGGCTCACCGACCGCGAACCCAATAATCACCGACGCCATCATCGTCGTGGCGTAGAGCGAATTGGCCGACAGCAGATGACGGCGCGGCACAATCAGGGGCATCACCGCCTGTTCCGCAGGGGCAAAAAATTGGGTGAGGGCAGAGACAAGTAACGTAATGCCCAATAACAGAATGAACCCCAAGGGAATCGAGCCCCACACGGTGTTCCAGGCCGTATTGCCCGCCGCGACCAGGAGTGGCGGCAGCGCAAACACAAGCCCACCCCGTAACAGATTGGTCGTGACCAAAATGTCTTGCTTGCGTCGCCGATCGACGTAAATTCCCGCCAGAAACCCGAGCAACACCGCCGGAATCGTGAAGGCGATCGTAATCCCCGAAACCCAGCCGCCGATCGAATTGCCGTCGGTCTCAAATTGATCGGCTACGATCGCGATCGCCATGACCAGATACACCTTATCCGCAAGCTGCGAAAAAATTTGGCCGCTCCAGAGCGTTAAAAAGTTGCGATTACGCAGGACTGGCCCAAAGCCCGAGCTGGATTTGTGATCGGTTTCCGGATCGCCTATGACCTCTGGGAAATCTGTTTCGGTGTCCGGGGTGAGTTCAGTATCGTCGGGGGAAATTAGGGTCATCGCGAGGGGTCTAGGGGGTGCGGGACAGCCAACATCGCGGTCGTGTAGCTGTCTAATAAGTTAGCAGACTGAATCCCCTGGCCTAGGTGGTATTGCACGTAATGGCGCAGAAGATGTTCGATATTGATCCAAGCGGATGCGAGATGAGGTCGGGTGAGCAGGTCAAAATGCTGCTCAAAGGAGTTGCCGGTGGCGAGGTGTTGCATCAGGGCGAGTTCGGCGGCGTTGACGTAACGATCGGGGGTCGGAATCCGCAGGGCGATCGCGGCGTCTCGATCAAGATTCCAGAGCTGACGGATCTCAGGATCGCGTTGCTGTTGCCAGTGACGGCACTGGTCTAGATCGATCGCGCCTCCCGCCTGAAAGTTAAACCCAGCCCGCCACCGAGGATCGGTCACATCGGGCGCGATCGTCGTGTGGGTAACGCTGCACGCCTGGACCTGGGGCATCAAACCACCAAAATCAAGCAATCGCATCATACCGGAGCATAGGGTTGCCAGGATCATGGTCGGGGTGGCCTCGATCGGGAGGGCTGCGAGCTGATCCAGTAGGGAAAGGGTCAGGTCAAACAGTTGTGGGTCTGGGCGATCGTCGGGTGTCTGAAATAGGACGAGTTCCGCGAGGTATTGGCTTGCGGTGAGTAAGCCCAGGTTGCGCGACAGGCCGGAATAGGTGGCGATCGCTTCGGCTTGGGTGAGGCGATCGAGGGATTTTCCTTTCGCCAGTAGCAGATCATTGACCACAAACAGGCCACAGCGTCCCCCGAGGCTCGATTTGGGTTTCCGCGATCCCGCCGCGACAGCGCGAATCAAGCCACGATCGCGGGTGAGGATCGTTAAAATGCGATCGCTCTCGCCCAAGGGTGAACTTTTGAGATTAATACCGGTGGCGCGATAGGTGCGGCTCATGATCCCCCCTAGGCCAGATTGGAGGGAATTGTACGGGGAGGTTTGGCGTTATTCGCGGGAGCGGCTTGGTGAATTGCCTGGGTTTCCGCGATCAGTTTTTGTAAGTGGGCGTTGGCGAGTTGCTGTAGCTCGTGACGCTGAATTTCAATGCCCCGCTCCCGTGACCCCACCTGGTCAAAAAAGATGGCGCTATCGATCCGATCGAAGGCCAACAACTGAAATAGGATCTGGGCGATCGGCATCGATACGGCGACGAGATCCGGCTTAACCGGTGATTTCAGGCTGCTACGCGCATCATCGATCGACGGGAATCCGTACACCACGGCTTTTTCCAGTTCCGGATCATCATTATTTTGCAGCGTCGTGAGCAACCAATTCCCATCCCGCGACTGCAAAACGTAATACTGAAGATGATCAAGCTGTTGCGCCAGCGCAATGAGAGCAGGGGCGATGGCTCGTAAGGCGATCGGCGTTCTACCGTCCTGGGGGGCACGATCGATCAGGATTTGGATCTGGTCGTTCAGTCGGGCGTGTCGCTGGGCGATCGTCAAACCATCGGGGTCAGGCATGGATACAAAGTAGTACACGAAGCAGATCGATACTACATAAAATAAAAAGACTCGTATTTAATTGTAGAACCCGTTGGAAAAACCGCAGGCTGTCTCTATCGTCCATACGGAATGCGCCGATCGAGAATGCCCCACCTTTTTCGACGCGATCGCAATCTGTTCTTGCGTTTTCCCACGATGGCTTTATCTCCTGCAACGACTGTGACCACGGCGGATGCTTCGACCCCCATCCTGCCGATTTTGATGGCTCCGGCTCGCGTGTTGCGCGGTTCGGGCTTAATCGCGGCTGCTTCCCCTGAACTCGCCCGCCTCGGATCGCGTCCGTTGATCATCTGCGGCGATCGCAC
>RDYZ01000358.1:0-4991 GCA_004293855.1 Oscillatoriales cyanobacterium
AATTTGTTGTTATTCTTCATCCCGTCCCTATTGTTATTTCCTCTGTGGGCTGACTAGGATGGAACTAGATCGGGTGATGGTGGGTGTTAAGACCTTGCAGCGTGTCGCGCCTCTATCATCCCCCACCGCAACGTTCACGCCTCCGTCACCGCAATCATCATTCATTCCTGGAACCGTGCCATGGCCCCACTTCAACGGCTTGCTCTACTGCTGGTGATTTCTGTCCTCACTGAACTCACGATCGCCGATCGCAGCCTCGCTCAAAATGCTCCTGCAACTGACGATGATGCGGGCTACACCAGCATGAGTGCGGATGATCTGTTTCTTGAGGAGTTAAACTACCGCGCGGAACCCACCTCGACCACGGAACCGTTACCATTTTTGTTCAGTATGCAATCGCGTCGTCAGCATCCCAACGAAATCGAAATTGAATCCTTGACGATCGAACTCAATGATCCGGGCTTACCGGTGCATCAACAGCGCAGCGGTTTTAGTGTCAGCTCACCGATCGAATAGAGATTGTGATCGAGATCGATGCTCCAGTCACGATCCAGTCACGATCGCCGGATCGGGTTTCCCACGGCTCACTCCCATAGCACACTCCCACAGACCAACCCCTTGGCCGGTTCTGGCTTGTGTTCAGCCCACGAAAAAGCGCGTTTTACTCAGAGAGCAAAACGCGCTTGTCAATTACGCAGAGCTAACCTCAAGTTCGAGGAATCAGAGAAGCGAACCTTAAAACTCAGTGATTGCTGCGTCATCACATCGCAGCGGAGTTTGCAGTTCTGTCCCATTCTCGATCGCCTCACGCACTTTGTCGAGGGGCGTGTGCCAATTCCCTAAGTGGTTTTGGCGAAATAGACGAACGGTGGGATACCAGGGCGTATCGTCACGATCGCGGAGCCAGCGCCAATCCGGGGCTGCGGACAGGAGAACCCAGGCGGGTTGGGCGAGTGCACCGGCAAGATGAATGATGGAGGTATCGACGGCGATCGTGAGGTCAAGCTGGGTCAGCAGGTGGGCGGTGTCGCCAAAGTCACGCACCAAGACCCCGAGATTGATCAAGGTTCCCGCCGCACACAGCGCGTCGAACAGCGCCCGATCGCGATCGCGGATTTCCGGTTGCAGGCTATAAAACTGAACCGGACGACCATCATACCGGTGGGTGACGTTGAACAGGGTCGCAAACTCGTGCAGGATCATCGATCGGCGAAAGTCCTGGGTATGGGTGGCACTTCCTGACCAGATCACCCCGATTTTATAGGGCTGAGACGGCACATCAAGACACTCATCCAGGCGGTAACGGGTCGATTCCTCAGACCATCCCGGCGATCGCAAGTACGGCACAGCAGCGGGAACGGTGTCGATCGTCGTTTGGCACAGGTGCGGCAAGCTCATCCAAAAGGCTTGATAGTCGTGGTGTGCATCCCCGGCAGGTAGCGGCTCACCCACATTTACGATCGTATCCACCCCCTCCAAGGTTCGGAATAAGCGGGTTAACGGCGGACGCGATTCGATCACGATCCGTAAACCCTGACGCTTGAGCCACGGTACATAGCGCACAGCCTGAATTGCATCACCGAACCCCTGGGACATGCGTAAAATGAGGGTGGAATTGGGGCGGATTATGCCATCCCATTGGGGTGGGTGATCCCGCTGAATCTGCGGCGGCCAGGGTTTACGATCGAGCCGCGCTTCGTAGTCCGCGAACCCATCGCGCCACTGTCCCGGTACGATCGCCTCAGCTTGGGCGTAACAGTGGAGAGCGGCTTGCAGTTGCCCGTGGTCGCGATAGGTGTTACCCAAGTTAAGCTGACTACCCACGGAGTGGGGATTGAGGGTGATCGCCCGTTGGAACCAGTGGATCGCCAGGGGTAAATCATGGCATTGGTAGGCGATCGAACCACGGACGACAGCTAAGTGTTCAGCAATATCCGCCGGGAGCGACAGACGCAGGAGGCGATCGCACAGTTGGGTGGCCGTCTCGAAGTCGTGGTTTTGAAAGGCGGCGATCGTGGCTTGAATTTCCGCTTGCAAGCTCGGTTCTAGGGTGATGGGCATCGTTGGTAACGGTTGATCGGACGACTCGCACGACTCGAACGGATTAGATGACTGGGATAAATTGGATAAATCAGACGAATTCGACGGTGCTAATCGATCCAACCCGGAAGCCCGGAGCGAAACCGTCTGATCGATCGGCGAACCATTCACCGAAGCCATTCCCGACGCCATCACCCTTGGCTCATCTATGCCCGTAAAATCCGGCTCATTTTCATGGATCAGTTGCACCAAGGCTTGCCGCAACGCTGCCACCACCGATCGCCAATCCCCCGCCTGAGTCTGGCGAAAGAGTCGCGCTTGGGGATACCAGGGCGAATCCTCTCGATCGACCAACCAGCGCCAATCCGCCACCGCCGCCAGTAACACCCACACGGGCTTACCCAAAGATCCCGCCAGATGTGCCACCGCCGTATCCACACTAATCACCAGATCCAGTTTGGCGATAAAGGCTGCTGTGTCGCTAAAGTCCGTCAAAAAGGGATCGAGATCAATCACCCCCAACGAAAGAAGCCGCTGACGATCGCGCGGTAACGGCTCCTTTTGCAGACTAAAAAACGTGACATTCGGTGTGTTCAAGAGCGGCAACAACGGATCTAGACCACACGATCGCTCATCATCCCGATCGCGCGTGCGACTCCCCGCCCAGACAATCCCCACCCGCAGCGCACGACCCAACCCGCCCGAGATTAATAGGTCTCGCCCCGCCACCGATAGCGCCCCCGGCTTGAGGTACGGCACGCTTTGGGGAATGGTGTCGATCGTGGTGCGAAAAACACCGGGCAAGCTCATCAACAGCGTGAATGCGTGAAGCGGTGGTGGTGTTTGATTCGGAAGCAAGAGGCGATCGGCCCCTAGGTTCGGTAGGGTCGCGAGGAGTTTAGCCAGGGGTGGGCGACAGCCGAGGGTGACCTGAATGCCGCGATCGATTAGCAGTGGTACGTAACGCGCAAACTGGATCGCGTCGCCGAAGCCCTGTTCTGCCATTACGAGCAACTGAAACGGTTTTGAGCCGGTGTGAGGCTCTGAATTCACACCTGAATTCACACCTGAATTCGTACCCAGATTTGAACCGGAACCGGAACCGTCGCCCGCGATCGCCTCTAAATTACCGTCCCATAGCGGTAACCGGGGCTGATAGCGGCGCATGTCCTCGATGAACCCCCGCCGGGTTGGGCGATCGTCATAGTTGACCCAGCCTTGGGCAAAATCACCGATCGATAATTGCGCGATCCCGAGATGACAGCGAGCCGTGTGCTGTTGTGGGTCCCGTTTGACGATCGCGGCCAGAATCTGAATGGCGATCGTGAATTGACCCAGATTTAAAGCGTGATCGCCTGCTTGGTGGGCCAGGTGGAGCGCATCCAGGCTGAGGGTCTGGTCATACAGGGCGATCGCCTCACGACCGACCAGTTCCAGGTCACCCCGCTGAAGGGCGGCCTGGAGGAGATGAAGGGCGATCGACAGGTCTGACAGCATTGAGGCATCGTGAGAACGTACATTGGTGTGAACCTAAGGCAAGAATAACGACCCTACAAGAGTTATGGCGCTGGAGGTTCAGACCAAACATCATGCCACTGCTCGTCAAACGATCTCAGCCCACACTACATTCCCGTCATTATGACCATTTTCTGCCGCTAAAACTGCTGTGGAAACTGCTGAAACCGTTGCAACGTCGTAACTCATGGGCAATGGATACCCCAGAACCACCCTGGAGTGCGAAAACCTCGATGCGCCAAAATCACAGTAATTGCAAAAGTTGCAAAAAAAGGGCGATCGAGCTGAATCGGTGTTAACCCAGGTCTGAACCCCATTGTTTAGACCTCTTGCACCAATGTTGACCCTCACCCTAAATCCCTCTCCCAAACTGGAGAGAGGGACTTCTAACTCCCCTTCTCCCGGCTTGGGAGAGGGGGCAGGGCAAAGCAAAATCGATTCATGCAAGAGGTCTTTTGAATGATGGGTCGCTGGATCGGGGTCATTCCTGGCGATCGATCCGCAGATGCCTTCGCGAGATCCGTCCGCTCATTGCCTATCCTGCCTGCCCATCCCGTCCGCCCATCCAGGAATCACCACCGCGACGTCATGCTGTCTAATGAAACCTTCGACTCCGATGCGGTCTTCTCCCGCCTACCCGGAGAAGTCCGATCCTGGGTTAGCTCGCTGCAATGGAACGAACGCCGCTACGTCCTCTCGCTTTGCCATGTGCTTTGTGCCGCACCGCCCAACGTTCAAGCCGAATTCCTGGATGAGTATACCGCCGACGGCCTCGTCTTTCGCTTGCTCGATGACTATGACACCCAGCGCAAAGTTGAGCGACACCTGCAATTTTTCCGGATCGAAACAACCTTAACGGAACAACTACTCCGCAAATATATTCGTCAGTTTTATATTCACTGCGCCCAGGATCTTCATCGCCAGCCCGATCAGTACTTACAAATTGCCGTCAAACTGATGAGCAGTTCCGAGGAAAGCAATAATGCATTTAATTACACCCTCGGCTTTGAACTCCTGAAAATGATGTTTCGCATGAGTTGGATGCAGCAGGAACGGCTATATCGCTTGCAGAAAAATCAAGAGGAGTTTATGCGGATGTATATTAAGCCGATCCAAAATGCCCATCGCATTAATGGAATTATTGTGCCGCGTGATAAGAATAAATTCTTTGCTCGGCGTGATTATTACATTCAAATTCCCGAGATTCCCACTCGGAAGTTAGTGGAACTGGTTATGGCAACATTTCCCGCCAAACAGGTCACTGATTTTGGGTTTTCCGTGATTCGTCATACAAATGCGCTGCAATTTAACTATAGTTATATTTATGCGATCGACGCTGAAGATATTCTAGGCTCGTCTGATTCGTGATCAGACTCACTTGGGAGCATCCCATTTGTGTCACCCTCACCCTAAATCCCTCTCCCAAGTTGGGAGAG
>RDYZ01000358.1:5030-8118 GCA_004293855.1 Oscillatoriales cyanobacterium
AATCGGTCTCCCCTTCTCCCTTTTTTGGGAGAAGCGACGCACTGAGCTGGTCGAAGTGGGGCTGGGGGATGAGGGACAATTTGCATAAACGGGATGCTCAATTACCCATTAATTAAGCATCACGACCCGGAACAAAATACTCCAAGCCATCAATCACTCGCGCACTCACGATCTTATCCCCTTTGACCAGTTGAGATAACACCGCCTCACCTCCATCTTTGACATAGCCAAAGACACTGTAGCGACCATCTAAAAGATTTAATCCCGGTGGTGTGAGTTCCGGTTCAAATAGGAAGAAGAAAAACTGTGAAGAGGCGGTATTCGGAGCATCATCCCGGTGCGCCATTGCGACCGTGCCATAGGCGGAGAAGGGCAAGGCCGGAGATTCGCGATACAAGCCGACATCCTCGAGGGTGGCGCCGTATACCGGTTCTACCTCACTCGTAACCTTGATTTCTAGGGGAATCGTCCGCTCTTGGCCTGTGGCCGGATCGACAAATCCATCGGCGGGACCGGGTGGGTCACCGGCCTGGACGACATAATATTCTTCGGCGCGATTGACCTCGGTTCCGGCGTAAAATCCACGCTGCACGAGGTCTACAAAATTGCCTGTTGTAATGGGTGCGTTGAATCCGTCGAGAATAATCTCAATGGTGCCTTTTTCGGTTTCAAGCTCTACGGTGGCGCGGCCTTTGAGCTGGGGGAGATTGGCGTATTCTGCGGGAATTTCAAAGGGAAATTCACCCACCATCAGGGCTTCCAGATCTCCGATCGTATTCAGCATGGTGCGGCGTTCGGCCCAGATGGTGTCCCGATCGCGAGTTTCGATCGCCGCTTCGACCGTTGCGACATTGGCTTTAAGCGCTTCGATCAGGGCGATCGCCTTATCCTGTTGAGCCGCTGAAACGTCGGCGAGGAGCTCATCGCGTTTAATGGTGAGCGTATTTTTGGCCGTGCGAATATCACTTGCAACGGCGGGCCAGCGCTGCCCACCGCGCAGATCCTGTGACATCACTTCGATCGCCTGCTGCATCCGACGCACGGGCATATTATTGATCGGTAGGGCATATTGCAAAATTGCGTTGGGATCGGTAACGGCATTACCCACCGGCATTCGACTTTCACGATAGTTATCCGCATCGCCAAACCATGCTCCACTCAGACCAATCGAGAGTGACAGGAGAATGGCCGCGATCGGCACAATTTTGAACCAGCGTCCCAGTTTGTTCATGCTTTCCTTCCTGCTCAGACAAGCTGGGGATCGCCCCCCGTCCTGTCCTGGGCATTTGCAACTAAATAGATAATGAATGAATTTCCGCGTTTGCAACCATACTGCCATAGGCCGGTCTTTCCCAGACGGCCCGGAGGCAATTCACCCCTGCGATGTTCGCCCTAACCATCCCCTCGTATCCCCTACGCCTCCCATGTGTACACCGGTTCCGATCGCGATCGCCCTGGGCAGTAATCTCAGCAGTGAACTCGGCACACCGGTCGATATTCTGAATGCTGCGATCGAGCGCCTGCGACAACTGCCCCAGCTTGATCGCCTGGAGGTCTCATCCTGGTATCGTACCGCCCCCATCGGCCCCGCCCAGCCGGATTACATCAACGGTTGCGCGATCGCCCTCGTGGCGGTAACGCTTGACCCGCACCAGTTGCTCCAGAATCTGCATCACATTGAAGCGGACTGTGGACGGGTTCGGACACAACACTGGGGCGCACGCACCCTCGATCTTGACCTAATTCTCTGGGGGGATCGCATCATCGCCACGCCAACCCTGACCGTACCCCATCCCCGCTTTCGCGATCGCGCTTTCGTCCTGGTTCCCTTGGCAGAAATTGCCCCCCAGTGGCGTGATCCCCAAACCCAAGCGACGATCGCCACCCTTGCCGCCCGCTGCCCCGATACGGCGATCGTCCAAGCCTCACGACTGCCCTCCACAATGAGCCGCCATCCAGTCAAGGAGCAGGCTTGATCCTGCTTTCCCGAACCCTCAACGCATCATCCCAGTGTCCACCGATCCAAACCGATCAATTCAAGGCAAAATCGAGGTTTAAAACAGAGAAAACCTACGTATTAATACCTGTTTCTCCCCTAGCAAAATAGCCGAGATAACGCGACAGAAATGTATCGCAATCAAAGTTAATCTAGAGGGCAATCGATCAAGCTCAGACCGAACCAGTAACCGATCCTTAGCCCGACCTTGGTCAGTAGAAACCGCAGCATTAAGCTAGTTGTCTATTCATGAATAAATGGCAAATCTTAAAAATATATAAGTATAAACATGATATTTTCAAAGGTAGGGATAAATCTGATGGTTCGATCGAGGCATAGGCTCGGGTAAAATTCAGTTTGATTCCTGTCAGAAGCGCATCCAACCAGGAGAGCCGGATTACTCCGGAACCCTCAGACTGACGTTGCTCATCATCATTGAGCCTGGATTGGGTATTGCATCCTTCCAGTGTGATTTTGTTGAAACAATACTCCGGTTCGACCCAGACTCGTTTTAGATCTGAACTCCAGTTTGATCAACATTCTCTAAAGTGCCCTACGGTATCGAAAAAACGTCCGATTTTTTGGAGGATCGGTCATGCAAAGTACAGAGGTTCTGTCTCGCTATCTCAATGGCGAACGTAATTTCCAAGGATCGAATCTGCGCTCTGCGAACTTAATTGGAGCCTATCTCGATCGCGTCAATTTATCCCACTCAAATCTGCGGGATGCTTCCCTCGCGCGAGCGTTTCTCGAACGCTGCTTTTTGTGCGAATCCAATCTTAATGGTGCGTTTCTCTACGGCGCGAATCTCAAGTTTGCCAAACTTCAGGGCAGTGTCCTGATGGGGGCGGATTTAACGAAAACCAATCTTCAAGGTGCTCACCTCGCGAATACAGACCTACGCGGTGCGAAACTCAGCGGAGCAATTTTGAACTGGGTAACCCTGTTTCGATCGCAAATGTCGGGCGTTAATTTGTGTGGATCGAACCTCAGTGGCATCAACTTACGGAGTGCCAATTTAGAAGGGGCAAACCTGAACTGGACTAACTTAAATGGTGCACGTTTAAGCGGGGCAAATTTGCGCGGTGCAAG
>RDYZ01000359.1 GCA_004293855.1 Oscillatoriales cyanobacterium
AACGGGAGAAGGGGAGCCAGATTTGATTCTGAAAAGTCCCTCTCCCGGCCTGGGAGAGGGATTTAGGGTGAGGGCGATTTGGGTATGCGTTTGCCCTGACCCCCAACCCCAAGCCTCACCACAAACCCAGCCATCACGGTAAGATTAGACCGCTCAATTCACAGTCTGGCTCGTTGTCGATGGCTCTCCAACTGCGCGTTTTCGTTCCCCCTCACCCACTGCTTAAAAATTGGCTCGCACTCGTGCGCGAAGCTTCGACACCGATGCCGCTGTTTAAAACCGGTCTCACGGAAATCGGACGCTGGCTCACCTACGAAGCCATTCGCGACTGGTTACCCACGGACGAAGTGACAATTCACACCCCCCTGGCTCCCAGTGCGGGTGAGGTGATTCGCGCCTCGACACCGCTTGCTGTCGTGCCGGTGTTACGGGCGGGCTTGGCACTCATTGACGGCATGATGAGCGTGCTGCCAGCAGCGGCGATTTATCACGTGGGGATGGAGCGCAATGAGACTACTCTAGAGCCACACTGCTATCTGAATAAATTACCGAAACAGTTCCCCGAAAATGCCCTGGTGTTGATTAGTGAGCCGATGTTGGCGACGGGTGGCACGATCGACTTTGTGATGCAGCAGTTGATCGATCGCGGCTTAACCCCAGACCGAATTCGCATTATTTCCGTGGTGACGGCTCCACCGGCGCTGCAAATTCTGAATGAACATTACCCCGGCCTAGTGGTTTACGCTGCAACGATCGATGAACAACTCGACGATCGTGGCTTTATTATTCCTGGCCTCGGTGACGCGGGCGATCGTGCCTTTGGAACCCACTAAGCCCGATCCCTTAGGAAAAAACGGGTCGAGGACGGCACAACAGCGGACAAGGTTTGGTGAACGATTAAAATCGGTTAATACGCTTAAACGTTTCAAGGTTTTAGAGGAAGGGTCATGAGCAACAATGGTTTTGCGGGTGGATTTTTGCTGGGTGCACTCGTCGGCGGCGCGATCGGCGGGGTGATCGGTACAGTGGTGGTGTCGAAATCGAAACGTGGCACGCAACGCAAACCGAAACTCACCGGGCGCGATCGCTCCTTGGATACCACCTCAGGATCGATCGATCCGGACGTCAAACGGCGCGAACTCGAAGCGAAAATTGCCCACCTCAACGACACGATCGACGATGTGCGGGAGCAGCTCCACGTTGTTCATAAAAGCGTCCCCACCACGGAGGCCGACACCGAGGCTAACGATGCGATCGAGGTCAGCTTGGGTCACTCATAGCCGTCCGGCGCGTCATTCATCCACTTCACTTGTTCTAATTTATCGTGCAACGTATTCCTCACCTCGTCGTGATTGGTGGCGGCCATAGCCACTCGATCGCCCTCGACCACTGGGCGCGGCTGCCAGAGGTCGCGCGACCTGCGGCCCGGATTACGCTGATCTCGAATACGGTCTATGCACCCTATTCGGGAATTTTACCCGGCCATATCGCGGGCTTTCATCCGTGGAATGATTGCTACATCGATACGTTAGCCCTGGCGCAACGAGCTGGGGTGGATTTTTTGCTCGATCGGGCCGTTGGTCTGGATTTGAAACGGCGGATCGTGGAACTCGATACGGAACGATCGATCGCCTACGATTTTCTCTCGCTGGATACCGGCTGTACACCGGGCTTGCAGGGCGTACGGGGCGGCAAGTATGCCATTCCCGCCAAACCCGTGCCAGAACTGTTAACCGCGTGGTATGGCATCCTGGATCAGGTGCGTCAGGCTCCCACCGAGCCGATCACCTTGACCATTGTTGGTGGTGGAGCTGGGGGCGTTGAGCTGGCGTTGACCATGGGGGCACGGCTCGCGAAACTGCTCAAACACAAGGACTTACTCACGGTTAATCTCATCCAGCGGGGCAAGGTGCTGCTGCCGGGACATAGTGCCAGCGTGCGGCGCATTTTAGAGTCGGTTTTGCTCGATCGCGGGGTTCAGATCTATCGAGATGAAACCGTGGTTGAAATTGACCCAACCGGTTGTGTGTCCTGTACCTCTGGGTTAGACATTCCGGGCGATTACGTGATTTGGGTCACGAATGCCAAAACCGCATCCTGGCTGAATTATTGTGGCTTGGAAACCGACGATCGCGGCTTTGTGATGGTGGACGACACCCTCCGATCAATTTCACATCCCGAGGTTTTCGCATCGGGTGACGTGGCCGTTTTGCACGATCGGCCCCTACCCCGTGCTGGGGTGTACGCCGTGCGTCAAGGCAAACCTCTGTTTGATAATTGGCGAGCCATCTTAAGCGGAACATCACCGTTGACTCGCTACAATCCCCCCAATGAGGTGTTGGCCCTGATCGGCACGGGGGATGGTCGTGCCGTCGCGTCTTGGGGTGGTTTGGGCTTTGGTGCATACCACTGGTTATGGTGGATCAAAGAGACGCTCGACCAGCGATTTATGGCAAAATTCGCACGTTTTTCGGAGTAACGCGAGTCTGCAATTCTCGGAAATAGAGTGACATAAAGCCCATAGCTCGATCGTGTGTCAATTCGTTGCGGGAGTATGCGTTTGCCCTGTCACGTGAATGATTACATCCAGTAATGGCCGATCTCTCCGAGTAAAATCACAAACCCCAGCCACACATTTTGCCCAAACAATCGCCCATACTCCGATCGCGCCAACGCCGATCGCGACAACACCCAACATTGCCAACCCCAGCCCAGCGCCGCGATCATCAATCCCACCCAAAACACGCTACCCAACCCTAAAATTAAGCCGACCTTGGCGAAACACACCACCGTCCCGGCAAAGAACACCGCGATCGCCGTCACCACCTGCGACCCAAAAAACAACGCACTCGAATTCACCCCAATCCGGCGATCATCCTCACGATCGGCCATCGCATAGATCGTATCGAACCCCAACGTCCATAACACCGTCGCCCCCCACAGCCACCACGTCGCACCCACCAACGCCCCCGTCACCGCACTCCAACAAATCAACACCGCAAACCCCCAGGCGATCGATAACACCAACTGCGGCACGGGAAACACTCGCTTTGCCAACGGATAGCACACAATCACCGGAACCGC
>RDYZ01000360.1 GCA_004293855.1 Oscillatoriales cyanobacterium
GACGGAAGCGGAACAAACGCAGATGGTTCAGAAAACCTACAGATCACTCCGTCGGAAAAAAGGAAGCAAAGACTCATTAATTTCTTGCGTCCAGTGCTCCTGGGGAAAATGACCCGCCTCGGGTAATTCAACCAAACTCGCCTCACTCAACGTGGCGACAAATTCGCGAATGCCGTCACAACCCAACCACGGATCATTCATGCCCCACACCACAAGCACCGATCGATCCCAGCCGACAAACCCTGTACGAATCTCAGTAATCGCCTCGGTTAAACGCAGACCCCGCAGCGCATACATTAGCGATCGCCCCGCTGAGGACGTCCGCAGCCAAGGACGACGATACACATCCAGATCCTCATCCGGAATCGTGAACCCGCTACCATCCTCGAGTAGCCGATCGATCGCCAACGGATCTTGAGTTAGCATATCGCCCACCAGCGGCCAGGTCATTTGCTGCATTTTGAACGGTAGCTTGGCTCCAGCGGTGATCGGCGTGTTGAGAATAGCGATACGATCGCAGCGATCGCGATGACGCAGGGCAAACTGGAGGCCCACATTACCGAGAAAGCCCTGCACCACCAGGGAAACACGATCCAGCTTCAGCGCATCGAGAAACTCCACCAGAGCCTTGATATAGGCATCCGTGGAATAGTTAAAGCGATATTTCTCCGGCATTTCCGATTGACCGAATCCTAGCCAGTCCGGCGCGATCGTTCGCAGTCCGGCGCTGGCATAGTCCGCAAGCATCCCGCTCCAGGTGTAGCTCCGTGAAGGTAAGCCGTGTAAAAACAGGATCGGCGTGCGATCGAGTGGCGCATCGGGGATCGATTCCCGGTAAAACCACTCAAAATCACCCACTTTTACGAGCTTTTCATCAACGCTAGACATAGGGTATAAAAGGTTTTAAACGTCTGAATTAAGACAGAAGATTGAGCAAAAATCCACAAAAAAGCCGGAAACTCGGTCAAGATTTACCAGTTTCCGGCTTTCGTTCAATTGACTCGAGCAAACGCTCGGATAGGAATGGGACGATCACCAAGACCAGACGATCGCCCCCAAGCCTTAGAAATTCATTTCCGCAGCTTGAACTTTCTCGATTTGTTTCTTCTTCATCACGAGGAAGATTTGCGCGATCGTCACCAGCGCAAAGAATGCCAGCATTCCTTGGATACGACCAGCACTTTGGAGAACGATTTCGCCATCCACTTGGCCAAAACCGCCCACGTTCGGATCGGTCGTAATGACGTCACCCGCTTCAACGGCTTGACCTGCGGCAACGATCGGCTCCGGACCCGGCGGAATCGTTTCCACCACGTCACCAGCAGCGGTTTTGATCGTGATGCTGTAGCCACCATCATCAGCTTTGGTCACCGCTGCGATCGTACCGGCCACACTCGCTTTCGAGGCGATATTGTTGCTGTTGAGACCCGTGGGGTAGATTTGACCCCGTCCACGGTTGCCACCCACATGCACCGAGTATTTGCCAAAGTGGGCATCTTTATTCGTGCGCGGATCAGGCGACAGCACCGGGAAAACGATTTCCTGGTACTGATCACCCGGCAGCGGACCCACGATGATCACGTTCTCAGACTCAGCATTGTATTGCTGATAGAACATGCCTTCGGTTTCTTCTTTGATGTCATCGGGGATGCGATCTTCCGGTGCAATCTTGAAGCCTTCGGGCAGCATGATAACTGCACCCACATTCAGGCCGCCTTTGCTACCATCACCGAGCACTTGCTGAGACTCGAGATCGTAGGGAATTTCGACCACAGCTTTAAAAACAGTATCCGGCAAAACCGCTTGAGGCAGCTCGACTTTCGTCGGTTTCTTGGCCAAGTGGCAGTTTGCACAGACAATGCGGCCCGTGGCTTCACGCGGGGTGACCGGAGCCGTTTCTTGTGCCCAGAATGGGTAAGCTTGAGCAGCTTGGGGGAGAGCGAGATCGCTAGCAAAAAAGAGGACGACGCCGAGGACTGCAACGATCGCGCTAGAACAAGCACGACGCAGACCTGAGACGATCGCCGTTTCAAAACGGTGGTTCATCGATCGAGATTTAGCGTGACTGAAGGGTTTTAACGGAAAAACTATATATAAGTGCAGTGCGATCCAGCGAACAGAGGTTGGCTCGATCGCAGCAAATATCCTTTACGACTACGACCACCAAGGCTGTTCGCCAGTCCGGAAGTCGGTTTCTGTCCACTTGGTGAAGACAACGGCATCATCCTCAACACTCGTGTGGGCGAGAGCCAACGAGAGCGGAGCAGGGCCGCGAACGACCTTACCTTCGTTGTTATACTGCGAACCGTGGCACGGGCAGATGAACTTATCCGCGCTCGCGTTCCAAGGCACAACGCAACCCAGGTGCGTACACACTGCATTGAGGCCGTAATCGCGAATTGCGTCGTTACCATCAACGATCAGATAGGTGGGGTCACCCTTGAAGCCTTGAGCCAGGACACGATCGCCCACACTGTGAGTTGCGAGAAATTCACTCGCTTTGATGTCGTTACCCAGGGCATCTTTCGCCGTCAGGCCACCACCAGCACCGCCACTCGACGGGGGGAGGAAATACTTAACGACAGGATAGAGAGCGCCGAGAGCCACCCCGGTAACGGACCCGAAGGTCAAAAAGTTCATGAATTGCCGCCGCCCCATGCTGGGGACGTCTGCCGATCCGGATGCTTGAGCCATTGGAGATTACGTTTGTATTATTCTGCGATTGTGACTTGAAGGATTAACCCTAAGAATTTCCCTGCGCTACCGTCACGAATATTGATGATAAATCCGGGGAGTCTTGCGAGCGACGGTTGATCGCTGTGACGACCATACAGTCAGGCAAACAGGGATCGAAAGTTCTGCGTGGGATCGCAAAAAAATCGATTGCAATTAACGCCAGATCATAGTATCACGTCATAGATCTTCACTTCGTGACAGGTTGCTGCAATTCAAGAACTCAGGGGGATTCAAGCCTAACTACTGAGTGGCTATATGGTAACAAGTCTAGGGCCGGGGGTGTTTAGACTGGTCGTTATTTGGGGATCACGGGTTTGGGCGCTGAGTTGTCCGGCTGAG
>RDYZ01000361.1 GCA_004293855.1 Oscillatoriales cyanobacterium
CTGACACGAAGCGCGTTAGGCGTCGCTGGCTTTTTCGGTTGCCGGTTCTGCCGACTTCGTTACAGCACTGGCCGCACTCGCCACACTGGCGGGCTCCGAGGGTTTTGCGCCTTCTTTGAGTTCCGATTCAAATTCCTTTGTTGCATCCTGGAAACCGCGAATCGCTTTACCCAGGCTGCTACCGATTTCCGGCAGCTTTTTGGGGCCGAAGACGAGTAGCGCCAACACAAGAATCACAATCATCTCGGGGAGGCCAATTCCAAAGACGTTCATACCTAAAAATTCTCTCTAGTGAAGCTTGGATGGTTGCACCCGTAGGCAACAGACCGATCGGCAAGCGATGACAGTGGACTCGTTCGTAAGCGACTCACCCTAATCCAGATCGGTAGCGTGAGTTCAAATTACAGACTCGTTTTAGCGGGTGATGCGTATCTGATTTGGCAAATTCGATACGAACTCGCGCCAGAATGTCAATCATAGTACCGAAAAATTGAAACATCGGGGTGAATCGCGATCGGTCAGACGCGGCTAAAATGTACCGGATGGGGGCGATAAAACCCCTGAAGTTATTACGTAATCCACCAAAACTCAGCCGTTACGCCCTGCCATGTCGTCGCAATCGTCGCAATCCGTCCCGTCGTCCTCGTTTCAACCCGTATTCCTGTCCGGTGCGGAAATCCGCGCTCAATTTTGCCAATTTTTCGAGCAGCGGGGACACCAACCGTTACCGAGTGCCTCGCTCGTGCCGGACGACCCGACGGTATTGCTGACGATCGCCGGGATGCTACCGTTTAAGCCGATTTTCCTCGGCCAAAAAGAGCGCGACTATCCCCGCGCGACGACCTCGCAAAAATGCATCCGTACTAACGACATCGAAAACGTGGGACGCACGGCACGTCACCATACGTTTTTTGAAATGTTGGGCAATTTCAGCTTTGGGGATTATTTCAAGGAACAGGCGATCGCCTGGGGCTGGGAACTGGTCACGGAAACATTTGGCATTCCCGCCGATCGGCTGATCGTCAGCGTCTTTAACGAAGATGACGATGCCTTTAAAATTTGGAACGAACAAATCGGCATTCCCGCCCATCGTATCCAGCGCATGGGTGAAGCGGATAACTTCTGGAAATCCGGCGCGACCGGCCCCTGTGGCCCTTGCTCGGAAATTTACTACGACTTCAAGCCGGAGGAGGGCGATGCGGCGATCGATCTTGAAGATGACGATCGCTTTATCGAGCTGTATAACCTCGTGTTTATGCAGTACAACCGCGACGCCGAGGGCAACCTAACGCCGCTGCAAAACAAAAATATTGACACCGGCATGGGTCTCGAGCGGATGGCGCAGGTGCTGCAATCCGTGCCGAATAATTACGAAACCGATCTGATCTTTCCGATTATCAAAACGGCGGCGGATACGGCGGGCATCGACTACGCCACCTCGGACGAAAAGACGAAAACTTCGCTGAAGGTGATCGGCGACCACGTGCGATCGGTAGTGCATATGATTTCCGATGGCATCACGGCGTCGAACATGGGTCGCGGCTATGTGCTGCGGCGCTTGATCCGGCGCGTGGTGCGTCATGGGCGGTTGGTCGGCATTGACGGCACATTTATTAATGCGGTGGCGGAAACGGCGATCGCGCTGTCCGAGTCGGCCTATCCGGCGGTGCGCGATCGCGACAGCTTCATCAAAGCCGAACTGGAACGCGAGGAATTGCAGTTCTTGAAAACCCTCGATCGGGGTGAAAAACTGCTTGCTGAAATTCTCGCTAAAAATCCGACACAAATCTCCGGCGAAGATGCCTTCACGCTCTACGACACCTACGGCTTCCCGCTCGAACTGACCCAGGAAATCGCCGAAGAGCAGGGCTTAACGGTGGACACCGACGGCTTTGACGTGGAGATGGAACAGCAACGCCAACGGGCGCGGGCGGCTCACGAGACGATCGATCTCACCGTTCAAGGCAGTCTCGACAAACTCGCCGAACACATCCACCCGACCCAGTTCCTCGGCTACCGCGACAGCCAAGCCAGCGCCACACTGGAGGCGATTCTGGTAGACGGCCAAACGGTGGAGGCGGCTGAGGCGGGGAATGAGGTGCAGCTTGTGCTGAATCAAACACCGTTTTATGCCGAGTCCGGTGGTCAAATTGGCGATCGGGGTTACCTCTCGACCGAAACGGCGCTGATCCGCATCGATGATGTGAAAAAAGAAAGCCATTTCTTTGTCCATTTTGGTCGCGTTGAACGTGGCACGATCGCCCTTGGTGAAACCGTCACCGCGCAAATCGATCGGGCCTGCCGTCGTCGCGCCCAGGCCAACCACAGCGCTACCCACCTCCTCCAAGCCGCCCTGAAGCAAATCGTCGATGACTCGATCGCCCAAGCGGGGTCACTGGTGGACTTCGATCGGCTGCGGTTTGACTTCAACTGTCCGCGATCGCTAACCATCGAGGAAGTGCAACAGGTCGAAGATCTGGTCAACACCTGGATCGCCGAGGCTCACGGTGCGGAGATTGCGGAAATGGTGATCGCCGATGCGAAAACCAAGGGCGCGACGATGATGTTCGGCGAGAAGTATGGCGATGTGGTGCGCGTGGTGGATTTCCCCGGTGTTTCGATGGAGCTGTGCGGTGGTACGCACGTCACCAACACGGCGGAGATCGGCGCGTTCAAGATCACCTCAGAAACGGGGATTTCCTCCGGTGTGCGGCGGATTGAGGCGGTGTCGGGTCCGGCGGTGTTGGATTATCTCAAGGTGCGCGATCGGGTGGTCAAGGATCTGTGCGATCGATTCAAAATTAAACCTGAGGAGGTGGGCGATCGGATCACGAGCCTGCAAGAGGAGCTAAAAACCGCTCAGAAAGATCTCGCGGTGGTGAAGGGCGAACTGGCGGTGGCGAAGTCGGAGGCGTTGGTGTCTCAGGCGGAAACGGTGGGCGAGTTCAAGATCCTGGTGGCGAATCTGGGTGAGGTGGACACGAAATCGTTGCAGGGTGCGGCGGAGCGGCTACAGCAAAAGCTGGGCGATGCGGCGGTGGT
>RDYZ01000362.1 GCA_004293855.1 Oscillatoriales cyanobacterium
GTAGATACTGTGTTGGGAGCAAAAGCGCAAGGGGTAAGAAAAATATCCTAAGCAGAGTCAGCCACAACAGGAGCGAGCTGGTTCGGATCAAAGGGAGCTTGATGGCAAAGCACACCAAAAACAATACGAACCAGCTTGTGCATCACAGCGCCAATAGCCTGCATCTTGGTTTTGCCTCGTTCAATCAAACGGTCTCGAAAAGCAGTAATTTGAGGACACTTACGAATGGCACTTAAAGCAGGGAAATAGAATGCCGTGCGTAAGTGAGAATTGCCAATCTTACACAATCGAGTCTTCCCTCGAACCGACGTTCCCGAGGTGAACTCGCGAGGTGTTAATCCAGCAAAAGCTGCTAACTGTCGAGCAGAATGAAAGTTTGGAATCGAGCCAACTTCAGCCAGAATGATGGAAGCTGAAAGTTCGCCAATCCCATCTATTGAACAGAGTAATTCGCTTTGAGCGGCTAGGTATTCGTGAGTTTTAACCAACTCAGTCATCAGCTTTTTTAGCTGTTCGATTTTCTGCTTCAGGAAGTCGATGTGGTCTTGGATATCAGCTTCAAGTTCAGCGTCCCGACAAAGCTGTAAGCGATTCGTCTCTTGAGTCAGCATCTCTTGGAGTGCGTGACGGCGGCGGGAGATACGCTGGAGCTTCTGAACCTCCGTAGCAGAAGGCTTCCATAGCCGTGGAGTGAGGTCTCGACAGAACTGGGACAGGATACCCGCATCAGCCTGATCGTTTTTGGTACGCTTCAATTTACTTTGAGCATAGCCTTTGACTTGAGCTGGATTGACGATACTCACTCGTTCGCCACGTTCGTAGAGGAAATTGGCCAAATCTTGACCATAAATATTGGTCGCTTCTAGACAAGCATGTACTTGCTCGACTTGATTTTCCTTCAGCCATTCCACCAGTTGTTGAAAACCTTCCTCATCGTTACTAAGCTTGATAGTTTTGAACTTCTTGCTCCGCTTTCCTCCCATCGGAATCGCCGCATCAAAGGTCTGCTTGCTAATGTCAATTCCGAGCGGAATATAGATTTGTTCTACCATCCGAATTTCTCCAGGTTCTAGGTTGAGCGGCCACTGACTCAAGTGCTATCCTTGCTTTGATTCGAGGTTCGATAAACTCTTGCTCAGAATACTGTCCAGTCTACTTGCAGTGTCCGAGAGGGGTGAAGGACGGGCTCTTAATCTACGGAGCAAGCTCGTTGGCTTGAGGGTGCGTCCAGAGTCTCCATCCTTCTTCGATGATAGTGCTTGAATCGCTTCTCTCCACTTCCACCTCCGACCCCTCCTACATACAAGGGTGCGTTTCCACTTCCACCTCCGACCCCTCCTACATACAAGGGTGCGTTGCGGCCACGATGAATTTGGCTGAGAACGATACCTGATCGATCGCCGTAACGCACCGAAAATGTCACTATGGTTAACTAGGTGATTTGATTAAACCAAAAATTGTCCCTACCATTCCAACTAAACTCTTTCTAGTCGTAACGCATCACGATCTCAGGCTTTCCATAGGTCTTTATATAAATTTTGAAATCGACTCAAACCCTTACAGCACAAGGATTCAGGATTTCTCTGTTCCGCTACTTAGACACTCTAAACGAAACACTTTGCAAAAAAACTTTTTGCTCTGAGTTCCCACATAGAATCCATGTACTTTTCCGTTATTATACGCATCATCGAGTAGTCCCTGACTGTTAGACTCAAACATAGGAGTGAGAATATCAACAGGCTTGTTTCGCCCATGGCTTGACCTAGAAGATTGGGCACTACGCTTAGCAGGAGTAGTAAGCTTAAGCTCTTGTGTAGAGATGGCGGCTGTCGAAGGTTTGACATTCTGATATTGAGTTATTTCGCTAGCTTGAGCCTTTAGTGTAACGAAGAACAAATTCAGCAGGACTAGAGCTACTAAGACGCAGGTAAGTGCCTTCTGTAAGAATATAAAAGATTGACTCATGTCGTTGGCTGCTAACTAAATAATGAATGATTGAATGAATCCGACCAAAAAGCCAAAAGCATAGTATGCAAGCCATGCCGTTACCGCATAGAGAAATAATTTCTGAAAGTCGTTCATGCTAGTTTATTTTCACCGTTGTCAGAATAAAGATGTCAAAGCGGTAGGATGCGTAACAGCCATGCCTAACACATCCTACCGTTGGTCGTTTCAATCCGCCAACAACAACACCTCCCGGTGAACATGAACCAACGAAAACACTGACACCGCATCCTCCGCCAACGGATTGATCGCCCCAATCACCCGATCGAACCTACTCTCCTGATACAGCACCCACACCAACCATAAGACGCTGCACCGACAACACATCATCGTCACGTAACACCTCAATACTCGACAACGGAACCGTCACCACCGCGATCGTCTCACCCGAAACGCTAAACACCTCCAAAATTGCACCCTCCTCACCCCCTTGCGGATGGGGAACACGATCGATAAACGTCGCCACCATACCGCACCGCAGCCCCGCCTCCGGTACATCTCGATTGAGTGCAATATCTGTATATAAAGCCGGTGTCATGCGAACTGCTCCTTAAAGGGAAAGAGAGTGACAAACTGAATCGCGCCGTTGCTCGATCGCTCTATCCAGATTGTAACAACGGCTAGACGGATACCATTACAGCCTTCTAAATCGCCCACCACGCGGTAGTACGTGCCGTATTCATCAGCGCGATCGAACTGGGCATCATTGGCACGAACAAGCCTTCGTAACGCGAGATCTAGGTCTGGGCTGTTGTCGAGTGCAAACCCAGCTCTCGCTAAAAATCTAGACTTGTCACCTTTTAGACGCGGTACAAGCAAATACCGCGTCAATTTTGGTTCTGGAATGACAACATCGCCCGGTAATCGCATCAGGAGTCACCGAACGATCGATCAGATTCCAACAACAATGCCTCCCGGTGAACATGAACCAGCGAGAATACCGACACCGCATCCTCCGCCAACGGATCGATCGCCCCAATCACCCGATCGAACATCTCCACCACCTGCGACGGACGTAACAAATTCCCATCGTTGTAGCTCGTGCCGCGATAGCGAATTTTCGCCCGGTTCGGCGCGATCGACTCCACCACCGCCAGCTCAAACAGCCGATCGCGAAGATTAAACAGCCGCACCTTACCCTTCTTATTCGTCCGCTGACCCATAATCTCGGACTCGGACAAAATACGATCGCACCACCCCAACCAGTCAGCCTGTGCAAGATCCGTCGCGATCGTCAGCTCGTACACCGCCTCCGTTAAACACTGCGTCACCGACGGCGACTGTACCGGCACTTCTTTCACCCGATACACCGGCATCTCTGGCGGAAAATGCTCCTTCAAGCGTGCCTCAAACGTAGCAATCTCCATCGGTTTGGCTAACTCAAACTCGACAATTTCGCCACTACTGGTGTAACCCAACGGCAACGCATTCGCCGGAGCAATACGCGGATTCGGATGAAAACCACCGGTAAACGACACCGGAATCGACGCACGCCGCGTGATGCGATCGAACAACCGCACCAAATCCAAATGACCCGTCAGCGCCATATCACCCGTCTTACCAAACCAGACGCGGAACCGCTGCACCCGATCGGTCTTCGGCATAAAGTGACCCTTGAACTCGGGAACCGGTGGCGGTGGGACAACAATGTTATGGCCAAAGTCGGGGCTACAAATGCCGCAGTGGGAACAACCCTCGTAGGCACAGTCGGGAACGGTGGCCGCTTCGAGGGCGCGTTTAAGGTCGTCGAGTAGCCAGTTGCGATCGATGCCAGTGTTGATGTGATCCCAGGGGAGCGGTGTGGTGTAGCGCGACTCGTCAGCGGTGGCATCGTGGTTGGCCGTGCCATCCGCGTGAAACACACTCCATTCGCCACTGTCCACCTGGCGATATTTCCAGCTTAAGCCCGACTCCTCGATCGCCTGTTGCCACGCGCCAAACGCCCGTTCCAGACTTTCCCACCAGGAATCCATCCCCGCACCCAATTCCCAGGCACGACGTACCACCGCTGAGAGACGCCGATCGCCCCGCCCGACAAAGTCCTCCATCGCTGAGATCCGGTGGTCGGTGTAGTTCACCTTAACCCCACGCATCCCGCGAAACGCATCCCGTAACAAGTCCTGTTTACGCTTAAATTCGCTAGTCGAAACCGAGTGCCACTGGAATGGCGTGTGGGGTTTGGGGGTGAAGTTGGAGATCGTGATATTGAAGTTCAGGCGGCGGCGTTTATTGTCCTGGCCGTACTGCTGACATTCCTGTTTGAGCCAACGCACGGTTTCAGCGATGCCCAA
>RDYZ01000014.1 GCA_004293855.1 Oscillatoriales cyanobacterium
AGGCGGCGGATCGGTTGGCTAATCATAAACGCCGTCGCGTTCGCCAGCAGCATGACAAAGCTCGTTATGGCCAGTAAGCGCAGTAAATTTTGACTGTAAAGATGCTCCATTGCCACAATTTGAGGCTCTGCCGATGATGTAATAGTCAGACTCCAGGGTGAACTACCGCTGGGGGACACCCGCCATTGATAGACAGACTGGCGAAACCGTTTCAGGCTGGGCATTTGCCCGATCGGAAAATACTGTTCGAGACGATCGCGAACGTAGCGAACTGTGCTGAACTCTAAGGCTGGCGAGGAAAATGTGCCGCTAAAATGCTTGATCCGAAAGTCGGGGTTATTGGCTTCGAGAGTAATGACCAGATCAAGCGGATACTGCTGCGTGCGGACGAGGTCAGCTAGCAGTTGGGTGTTTCCGCCGTCCCATTGCTGCCACAGATGCACCTGATTTAACGTATTATCCGCCACCATTTTTAACTGCTCATAGACCACATTTTCCGCTTGATTTCGGGCTAAGCGGCTATCGACGGAAATATTAAAGAGCAGCGCAAAAAACGTAAAGGCAATGGTCAACTCAACCAAAACATTTTGTAAGGGTCGAGGGGGTACACGATTGACGCGAGTGATGCCGCACTGAATTGCGGGAATGAGCAAAATTGCACTGACCAAAAAAGCACAAAATAGACTGTTGCTGGCCTGTTTGAGCGCGATCGCCCAGGCGGAAAACAGCGGTACTCCTATACGTCCGTGGTAGAGGTAACAAACTAGAGGGATGCCGATTGTAAACCAGTACATCACCTCACTCGCGGCGAGACTCCAGCGTTTATGCTGCGACAAAAAACCAACAACAATGGCTTCGCAGGTAAAAATTAGAATTGCGTAGGGGTGACCCCACAATACGTAGGTGTAAAGACTGGCGATCATACCGACCAGAATGCCGGAACACCAACCCAACACAGAGATTGTGGTTAAAACGGCCACACCGCCAAATAAGAAATCAACCCCAAAAAATAATTCAATATGCAGATAGTTACCAAACAAGCCCAGTAAACTCAGAAGAACGAGTGCTACGAGGGTGCTGAAATTGAGTCTTGACGGTAATTGTGTTCCTAATTTCATGGGTGTTCTATATCCGTAGCTCAATTACATCGCCTTGGGGGCTCTGATGGCTGATTGGCTCAAAATCGACCTGTCTCAAACGCGATCGTAGGTGGATTGCATCCGAAACCGCAGAGAACTGTTCATACCACAAACACGCGCTTGATGAATATTGTTACGGTCAATGCAAACCTGTTATGCCTTTGACCCATCATTTGAGTTCACGATAGTAGTCTTATACAAATTACAGCGCATCCTCAAACCCTGAGGATGATTTCAAGGTATTTTGTGCTTAAAAAACGCTTAACGAAAGTCCAGAGTACACCCCACCAATCTCAGTACCCGGATTAAACAAAGGTGTGGGATGCTCAGAACCAATGATCTTGACTTCTTTCACACTCGCAATGCCTCTTAAGCATCTAGGATTTCGATCTCTCCTCCCTGGTGACGTTCCACAAATTTTTGGATGCGGGTGCGGTAGGTGCGGAGTTGCTCATCAACCCAGCTTCGATCTTCGCTATTCGCGAAAACATGAACGACGGGTTCTCCAGCGTCGGGGAGGACCAACACCCAGTTATCCGACTGGGGTTCACAGACTTTGACGCCGTCTACGAGCTGGATCATCTCGGGGGGATGGGTTTCGACCATATAGCGCATGAGTGCGCCTTTGGCCGTCCAGGGACAGCGGGCGGTTTGACGACGATGATACACACGGGGTAGTTCCGATCGCAGTTGTCCGAGCGATCGGCCCTGTAGCATTTCCATTTCAATCAGCTTGGCGATGCAAAACATGGCATCAAAGCCGGGATGCAGTTGTGGAAAAATAAAGCCCATCTCACCGCTACCACCGAGGGAAACGTTCGGGCTGGTGTGACAGGTTTCCATCAGTGCGGTGGGGTTAGCTTTGGTGCGGATCACTTTACTGTCATGACGGCGGGCAATCTGCTCGACCGCGCTGGAGGTATGCACCGGAACGACAACGGTGCTACGCGGATGAGCGGTGAGGGTCATGGCCACCATCAACGCTGTTAACATTTCGCCCCGGATCGGTGAGCCGGATTCATCCATCAGGATTAACTGTTCACCGTTGGCGGAGACTTGCGCCCCGAAATTGGCGCGTAGGGCTTCGACCACCTGCCCTAACTGGGTGAGCATTCTTTCCCGTTCTTCTGCTGAACTCACCCTTTGGTTCAAACTAGCATTTAAAACCACGGCATCACAGCCAAATTTCGCCAACAACTGCGGCAAAATTGCACCGGAGACGGCATAGGCGTAGTCAATGACGACTTTGGCGTTGCTGTTGCGGATGGCTTCGATGTTGAGATGTTGGGCGAAGTTTTTGCTATAAATTTCGATCGACTGGGAGGGGTAGGTCATATCGCCGATTTCGTCGATTTTGGCGCGGCGTAGATCTTCTTTAAAGTAAGCTCCCTCGATTTTTTTCTCTTTTGATTTGTGGATATTAATACCGTTGCCGTCAAAACATTCGATCAGGATGCGATCGGCGCGATCGGGATGAACCCGCACATGAATACCGCCCACCACATCCAACGTCGGCGCGACCGATCGCGCGAGGGGGATCGCTGTGGCCTCTAAATTTTCCACATCGACCCCCACCGACATGATCCCCGCAATCAGCGATCGGGAGACCATACGCGAAATGCTGCGCTGATCCCGCGAGACCATCACCCGCGCCCCGAGCTTCAGGGTTGACCCGTAGGCCGCGCCAAACTTCACCGCAAATTCCGGCGTGATATCCACGTTCGCTAGCCCCGACACGCCCCGCTGACCGAACAGATTGCGCTTGGCAATTTGTCCCCAAATCAAGTTCATATTGAGAATTGCACCCGATTCTACTTTTTTTGATGGCCAAACCCTGACCGTGGGGCTGATTTGTGCCTCCTCGCCAACGGAGGACAGCGACCCGACGACGGCACCTTCGAGCACGTGCGCCCGCCGACCGATGCGCGTGCCGCGACAGATCGTGCAGGCGCGTAAATGGGCCTCATCACCCACGATCGAACCATTCCAGATGATTGGCCGCTTCAGATCCGCATCAGCTCCGATCGTCACGTTATCGCCGATGACCGTGCCCGCCTCGATCCGTGTTCTGGCTCCGACCCGGCTATTGCTCCCAATCATGGTCGGGGTTTCGATCTGTGCGGTGTCGTCGATATAGGTATTCGCCCCAACCCACAAACCGGGCCTGATTTCTTCATAGTCGTACTCCACCGCAACCTTGCGATCGAGCGCGTCATACTGGGCCTCGCGATAGGCTTCCATGTGACCCACATCGCACCAGTAGCCCTCAGCGATGTAGCCGTACATCAATTCATCTTGTTCTAACAGGAGCGGAAAGAGATCAGTCGAAAAATCGCACTCGCAATCGGCGGGCAGGTACTGCAACACCTCGGGTTCGAGGATGTAGGTTCCCGTATTGACCGTGTCGGAAAAGATTTCGGAAGCGGCGGGCTTTTCGAGAAACCGAATGATCCGGCCATCTTCAGCGGTGATCACAACGCCAAACTCGATCGGGTTGGGAACACGGGTCAGGATCAGCGTTGCTTTTGATCCTTTCTCGCGGTGGTAGGCGATCGCCGCCGTCAGATCAAAATCCGTAATGCCATCGCCGCTAATGACAATAAATGTTTTATCCAGCAGTTCTTCGACATTTTTGACACAGCCCGCCGTTCCCAACGGCTGATCCTCTTCCACGGCATAGGTCATTTGCACGCCAAACTCATGACCATCTTGAAAATAGTCACGCATCACGTCGGGCAAATAGTGAACCGTCGCAATAATTTCATGAATGTCGTGACGCTTAAGAAGATTAACAATGTGTTCAGCAATGGGGCGGTTGAGCACCGGAACCATCGGCTTCGGTACATCACAGGTGAGGGGACGCAGCCGAGTCCCGGAACCACCAGCCATCAAAACTGCACGCATAGTCTCTCCTCTTAACTCTTCATCTCTAGGATTTGCGGTTCTGGGCATCACGTCTGTTCGTGCCTGACACTTTCTTGGAGTTCGGTCAGGATTCTACGGGTTTGGTGCTTGCCGGAACGTGTGGAGCTTAACCCTGACGATCGGCGGGTTGCGTCATCCGTCTACGAATAGCACGGTGTGCCTAATGTCCAAATTTGTAATATCCAAACTTGTTTGGGTTGAAGGTCTGTGCGGCCTCAACCCAGATCGCCTGTGGTTTAAACTGTGGACCACACTGGGGATCAGACTGTGAACCACGATCGAACCTCGATTGTTTTGATCCTATGTTACCCCCGGATGTTGAACGCAGTGATCCCTGAGACCAGTCACCGCCTGAGGAACCTTATGCCGCGATCGCGAGGAATACCTGCGATGCACAAGTTCGGTTTGCCTGCTAGCCCAGACCGCAATGTTTCGCTATCGTAAGCTCACAGATTAATCCGTTGGATTCATCCCGCTTCTGGCCCGTGATCTCAAGCCCATGAAATACAGGCCAGGCCACTGATTGTCAGTTGATCGTCAGTCCATGGTTGATGGCGTGCTTGAACCCCTCACGATGAGCTGACCCCAACCTGAAATTAACTCGAATTATTCGTCACTGGAGCTGGTGTGTTGCTATTGGAGCCCCGTTTATCAAACGCTGTGTTAAGAGAAGCTTCTCTCCCAACACTCGGAGATGCTTTGCGGGAGGGGCACGCCTTAACTCCGGGTTCAACCACTGGTGCCTCAGGGTCGATGGGCGATCGCACTGGGGCGATCGCGGCTTGGAAAGCGGCTGTTGCAGCGCTCAATGAGCAACTGTGCCAGATGCAGCGACACCATCCCGAAACGGAGTCCCTCGGGGTGATCCTTGCCGGACCGACTCCAATCATTAGCGATCGGGCCTGTATCCAACCCTTCGCCCACTGGATGCTAGTACCCCAGGCCAAACTTGAGCAGCAAACCTGCTTACCTGGAGATCTGACCGATCGGATTCGGTTATCCGATCAATTTGGCACACTGTCACTCTGTGATGACGATCCGCTGGCTGCCGAACAATTTTGCTTAGTCCTCACCCGCCGGTTTTGTGTGGTGATGGTGCTCGATCCGCGTGAGTCGAGCGATGCGTTTCAGTATTCATTCGATCCGATCGTGGTGGAACGAGCTTGGCACACCCTGCGTAGTCGCATCGTCCTACGCGAGGCCAATCACCTCGACACGATCGACCAGGCCGTCACTCCCTTTCCGCCGATCGAACCGCACTACAGCATTGTGATGACCTTCGGGCAATCATTGCTCACCCATCTCCAGCACCACACCGCCGCCGTTACCCGTCGTGCCGAGCAAGCCGCCCCGCGATCGTCTCGCATGGCTCACCCCGCCGCAAACCTCAATCTCCGAGCCCTCAGCGGTAGCCACGGCGGTTCTAGCAGTGCCACTCACCGTTCCGTCGATAGCCGCGACTCTCGATCGGATAACCCCGCCCCAAGCTGCGAAACTCACCTCGATCTCGAACTCCTATCTGCCCTCGCCCACGAGGTGCGGACTCCACTCACCACGATCCAAACCCTCGTCAAAATTTTGCTACGTCGCAAAACCCTTGCCGACGACCTCCGTCCCTGGGTCGAACAAATTGAGCGGGAATGTAGCGACCAAATTGAACGCTTTGACTTGATTTTCCGCGCGGTCGAATTTGAAACGGCTCAAAGCGACCAGTCCTGTGTCATGTTGACCAAAACGCCATTAAAAGCGGCGATCGATCACTGCATTCCACGTTGGCAAAAACAGGCTAGCCGTCGCAATCTCACCCTCGATATTGTCATGCCCCAAAAGATGCCCCAGGTGGTGAGCGATCCGAGCCTGCTGGAACGAATTTTAACGAGTACGATCGAGCATTTCACCAGTCAGCTCCCCGTCGGGAGTAACGTGCGGGTCGAGATGCTACCAGCGGGCAATCAGCTCAAACTTCAACTCAAATCCTCCGCTTCCCTAGAGCGCTCATCCCACAGCAATACCGCCTTTGTATCCTCGCCACTCAAGGCGATCGGGCAACTGCTCACCTTCCAACCGGAAACCGGTAGCATCAGCCTCAACCTCGCCGTCACGAAAAACATTTTTCAGGCACTCGGCGGTAAGCTCACGGTTCGCAGCCGCCCTCAAAATGGGGACATCGTCACCATCTTTTTACCGCTGGAATAGTCTTCCCCGGTGGCTCCGCCCTGCACGGATATAACGGTGATCGCTCTGTACATTGCTCTAGGCGGTCTGGCGATCAGATCAACATTGAATGTTGGACGGATCGGCCATGGGATCTCAATTATCTCAATTGTGATCGCAGGTGATCGCATTGCAAAGCATCATGGCAAGATAGATTTAGGCTCGCACTAGTACCTCGTCCTATCATCATACTTGTCGGCTCTACCAGAAACTTTTGTCGTGTTCCGCCAACGCCACCAAACGGTTAGGGGGCGAAGCAACCGTCGTTCTTTGGGGTAACCCAGGAATCACGACTTATGGTCACGACTCACCAGTACGACGCATCGTCAGGACTCATCATCACCCCTCGCACCAGCCAGCGAGTTGTGAGGTGAGGATGTCAATTTTCAGCAACCAACCCTGATCACGAGTCTGTAATCTAATCTAATGTGTGATTGATAGCGATCGCTTGAGCGACGACCCTGTGTCGAGTTTGTCGTCTAGACTGGGTCAGGTGCGACTCCTAGGGTCGCCCTTCATCTTGCTACCTGCCTCCTTAGCCCATACGATGCCCTGACGTGAGTCGGGATCGTAGATCCGGTTCGCCCACCCCGAACTCATGACCGATCGGACTGACTCTAACGGAAGATTACTTGTTGTTGACGATACCCCTGTAAGTGCTGAGGTCTTGTCAGAAGTTTTGCGTAAAGCGAACTATGACGTGCGAACGGCGCGGGATGGTCTCAGCGCGATCGAGATTGTGAAGCAAGACCCCCCGGAGTTGATTCTCCTGGATGTGATCATGCCCGGTATTGATGGGTTTGAAACCTGTAGACGTCTCAAGGCGAACCCAGATCATGCCGAAATTCCGATCATTTTTATCACGGGCTCAGATGATACCGACAGCCGTGTGCAGGGGTTAGAAGCTGGGGCCGTAGACTACATCACCAAACCGTTTGAGTATACGGAAGCAATTTCTCGCATTGAGGTACATCTCAGGCTCTACCGGCTCAACCGCACCCTAGAGCATCAGGTCGAAGAGCGTACCGCCCAACTGCGTGAAACCGTGGAAGAACTGCAAACCATGCAGATGAAGCTCATTCAGGGCGAAAAGATGTCGGCTCTCGGGCAGCTCGTGGCGGGGGTGGCTCACGAGATTAATAATCCGGTGAACTTCATTCAGGGCAATCTGGTTCATGCTGAAAACTATGTCAACGATCTGCTGACGCTCATCGCGCTGTATCAGAAACACACCCCGAACGTTAACGAAGAGTTAGAAGAGGCGATCGAGAGTGCCGATCTCGAATTTTTGCAGGAAGATCTGCCCAAACTCTTGAAATCGATGCGGGTGGGAACCGATCGCATTCGCAACATCGTTAAATCACTGCGAAATTTTTCACGGACGGACGACAGCAAAATCGAAAAAACCGATATTCATGATGGTCTCGATAGTACGCTGATGATCCTGAGCAATCGCACGAAGGCGAAACCGGATCGATCGGAAGTCCAAATTGTCAAAATTTACGGCACTTTACCCCTCATCGAGTGCTACCCTGGCCCGATCAACCAGGTCTTTATGAATATTTTGGCCAATGCGACCGATGCTTTAGAAGAGAAGTATGACAGCATGTCCGCGATGGCTCGGGAAGAGTTTCAGCCGACGATTTGGATTGAAACGGTCAGCCCGGATGATGACCACATTGAAATCACGATCGCGGACAATGGACCCGGCATTCCAGCCAAAATTCGCCATCAAATTTTCGACTCATTTTTCACCACCAAACCCAAGGGCAAGGGAACCGGTATCGGTATGTCCATCAGCCGTGAGATCGTGGTGGATCAACATCATGGCAAACTAGATTGTCAGTCTTCATCGATGGGCGCGAAGTTTATCATTACGCTGCCGGTATCCCAGCCACAGTTAGACCGTGACGCATGATACGGCGAGTCGCGATTGACTGAGGCGTCCGTGAGACTCTTGCTGTTGTTTATTGTTTGATTAGACCCATGACACAGGAAACGGGCATTTCTCCCGCCGTGAGCGATCGCATCTGTAAACATATGAACGACGATCACGGCGACGCGATCGTCCAGTACGCCACGGTTTACGGTCAGTGTGAGGGTGTCACCTCTGCTGTGATGGACGCGATCGATACTCAGGGCATGGACATCACCGCCCAGGTGAACGGTCAGCCGACTTCCGTGCGTGTCACGTTCGATCGTGAGCTGACCGACGCGAAAGACGCCCATCATGTTCTCGTTGAGATGCTCAAAGCTGTCCGTTCGGACGGAGGCGGTTGAGCCGGGTCGAAACACGGTCTGAGGGGACAGCAGAGCAGAGTCAAGGTCTCTCGTTGTTGCGTTCACGGACGATCGGGTGTTCGCGTCTAAAATTCTGTTGATTTTGTTTATTGATTTCTAACTATGACCGTTCTCGTCGTTGCCACCGGCAATCCCGGCAAGGTAACTGAATTTGCAGCGTACCTGAAGGATACGCCCTGGGAACTTCAGCCCAAACCCGCAGATCTCGATGTGGTGGAGACCGGCAAGACCTTTGCGGAAAATGCCGCTCTGAAGGCGACAACGGTGGCACAGGCGACCGGTCATTGGGCGATCGCTGATGATTCGGGGTTAGCCGTGCGAGCGCTCAACGGTGCGCCCGGTCTGTACTCAGCACGGTATGGTCTTGACGATAACAACCGCATTCGGCGGGTGTTGTTCGAGTTGCGAGAGTTTGAGGATCGCTACGCTGAGTTTATCTGCGCGATCGCAGTGGCACGCCCGGATGGCTCGATCGCGCTTACCGTTGAGGGAATTTGTCCAGGGGAAATCGTTGAACCGGATGGAGTCGGTGGGTTTGGCTATGACCCGATTTTCTATGTGCCAGAAGCGGGCAAAACCTTTGCCGCCATGCCGAAGGAGGAAAAACGCCGCTACAGTCATCGCGGACGGGCGATCGCGGATTTACTGCCCCAACTGAATGCATTGGTCAGCTCAATTCCCTAGCCTCCCTAAAATTCATCAATCCAGGCCGTTAAACCGTCAGCCTGTAACGCCTCGACAAGCTGATCCGCCCGCCAGCGATCGCTAAACGCTCCCGCCTGAATGGCGTCACGTCCGTCTACCTGGGTTGTAAACGCACTCCCCGCGATCGCCTGAACACGCGCAACTCCACCCCCCACATCCACCAACACACGGTAGCGTACGGACGATCGAGCCGGAGCAACACCCGGCGGCATATCGCTGAGGTTGGCGGTCACCGATGGTGGTGGCGGTAACACCCCTCCTTCGCCGATCGGTGGGTTGGGATCTGGAACCGGCAGCGGAATGAGACCGGGAATACTCGCCGGACGTGGTTGTGGCCAGGTGGGAGTGATATTGCTCGGGGCATAGGCAAAGGGAAGATTAGCCCGGTCTAAGGGTTCAACAGAAGCCCGAATCGGAACCGGAGACCGTGAGATCTCGCTCGGGCTGGAGGTCTCACTGGCGATCACGATCGATGGGTTAATCGGTGGGTTAACGGGTGAACGGGTCGAGGCCGTCGCACCAGGGTTAACGATCGGGGGTGGCAACTCACGCGAGGCGATCGGGGCGATCGGAGTCGATTGTTCTAGGGCATCCCACCGTAGCAACGTACTGGGTGCAGCGGCTCCACCATTCGGGGCTAAAGATGGAGAGGCCGTCCCGGTATTGCGATTGGGAGTCGCGCTGTGCGTGGAGGTTCCCCAGGTAATGATGGGTGCAGTCGCCGGAGGAGGGCTAGCCGCCGTTGCGTTTACGGGGCTAACGGTCGGCACGTTTGGGGCTGTGGGTAACCGACGATCGCTGGTTCTAACCGGCAAGGCTGGAGGATTTGATCGCGTCTCTCCTGCCAGGGTCGCCCCTTGCGAGGTGGAAGCATTCTCCAAAGGGATGGCGCGGCGCTCTACATTCAAAACGTTGGGTGTGTCTAAAGAGCGCACACTACTGGCACGAGGATCGCTAGCCAGGGCGAGATCTGGATCGATCGGCAAAGCGCGGGCGATCGTGGGCTCCAACCGATCCGGCCCACGACTGACAAAGGAATCACTTGGGGTCACAATCGGGGGAAAACTGGACTCCCCTTCCCAGGCGACGATCTCGCTGGTTTGGTTTGGGCTTTGGTTGGGACGTTGGTTTTGGGCTTGGGGTTGGTTCGGTGTCCGCGTTTGAGGCCGGGGCTGCGGTTGCACCGGGGACGAAGCGCTTAAACCTTGACTGGATGAAGGGGCAGAGGCGGTATTTGGCCCAACTACCGACGGATTCGCCACGGTGATCGCCTGCTCAGGTTCGATCGCAAAATAGCCCACCGACTGCTCATTCCGGCGATCGAGCTGATTATCCTGTAATTGCGGTGTGGCTCGATTGGAAAACTCTAAATCCGAACCATCATTATTATCAAAGCGATTATTGAGAATATAAGGCGTACCATCGTGAGCCACTACACCATGGGCGGCATTATCGGCGATCGTATTCCCCACAATCCAAGGTGTACCCCCCGCCACCCAGATCGCGCTACCGTCGGGATTACGCACCGTCACCCCTGTTAAACCCGCACCATCAAACCCCAAAATTGTGACACTCTGCTCCCCCGCCGTCGGGGTCATCAGCCAACCCCCCCCAACGATTTCGATCCCCTCACCGAATTGATCCGGCGCACCGTAAACCGTTACCCCAGCTTGTAACTGAATTGGGAACTGTTCACCGCTTGCCTCACGGTAGATGCCCGGTGCAAGGATCACGATCGTATTGGGGCGAGCTCGATCGAGCGCCTCTGTAATCGTTTGAAATGGACGATCCATGCTCCCATTGCCCGTCTGATCATTGCCCTGACGGGGGTTCACATAGAGCTTGACCGGTTCCGTTTGGCGAGCGGTGGCATCAGACACCAGCCACGGACTGGAATCACCACGTAAGAATGATCGCCCTGGATTTGTGGGACGCTGCTCAAGGTTGGACAGCGGGTCCGCGATCGTCGCCGCTTGGACTGGGTTTGTGGGACCACAGGTCATCGCAATCACGCCCACCGCCACCATACACAGGTGCTGCGATCGGACTGGTTTCGCCGTCGAGTTACCAAAACTCACTTACTTTTGCCTCACTGGAGTCGAACACGACACACCCACTCCAACGATTCTAAATCATCCCTCCAACGCAAATCGGCTCGCCTCAATTTCTGCTGATTCATCATGATGGTGTGGGATGGAGCCTCCGCTTAGAACTGCTCCCGCCTCACGGATCATCCACTCCCAAACTCAGAAGGATTTTGGTGAGCAAATAAGTATATTTACGCAATGCCTAAATCTTTAAAGGATCGGCTCAAATGCAATATTTCCGTAGCTTTATGAAGCTCCAATGAAGATCAAAGCTCTTTTAATAAAGATTATGTGAAGTACGTACGTGTCACGTGCTTGCCTATGTATTCTCACGTATGATGAAGTCATAAGAAAAAACACCCCCCGCATACAGGATGCGTGATTTCACGATCTCACGTCCTGCGAGTTGGGAGATTAGCGGGGGCAGCATGGCTGACTGATCACATATTTTCCAGGAGACTTCCATCATGTCTATCATCAATTCAAACGGACTCAAGCAACTCATTGCGTTTGGTTTTATTACTGCGGGTACACTGAGTTTTAATGTCGGCAAAGCGTCCGCAGATGCCTGTGATGGTGATACGACATACTCCGGTGGAGGCACGATCGAAGCTTCCCTGGATGACCTTGTGAACAATCCTGACTGTGGCTTCCGTGTGAGTGGTCCAGACATCGCGGACTCAGGCTCTGAAACCTACTCCACAGATTTTTTCAAAGCCATGTTTGCCCTAGAGTTTGAGATCGCAGGTGATGCTGAGAAAACGGTCTTTGGGGTTTATGATGTGGCCTCTGGACTCAAGAAAGCCCTCTTTGGCGCTGCTGATGATCCGATCGCTGATATTGGCTGGACTCCAGGAGAAAACAAAATTACCCAGAATACTGCCAACTTATTTGCAGGATTTGGATCAACGTTTGGCTTCTACCTCACAAATAAACGGACGAGTCAGACCTATTACTCCCAAAGTATCCTGAATCCGGTGGGTGAAGATATGGCAAAAGTCTTTGAGGGAGATGATGAGTCAGTCTTTGATCTTCAGCTTGATGGAGCCGCACCGACCCATAAATTCCATCCGGGTGATTTAATTATTGCGTTTGAGGATCGTCACACAGGCTTGCCCTATGCGGATGCCGACCATAACGATACGGTGGTGTATATGCATCGTAAAGAAAGTGTTCCTGAGCCTGCTACGCTTTTGGGTCTGGGTCTAGTGGCGGGTGCGTTTGGTCTGATTCGTCAGCGCGATCGCAATTCCTAATTCACAGTTCAGATCGAGTCAAGCTAGCCGGGAAGCCTCGACCCGTGCCAGCTTGAACCAGTCCTTATCGTTGGTTCAGTCAACAATAAGACCGGTTGAGGTAGCTTGTGCTTGCTCGAAAACCGCGTTTCGACTTCGCTCAACGCTGCTCAGGGTATTCTGAGACCATCTGAAAACAATTGAATTGACTCTACAAAAAAAGCGAATGTAAGGTTGATCAACCTTGCATTCGCTTTTATGTTTTTGGAATGATGGGGTATTTTAACCCGATCAAGTCATATAAAATCAGCCACGAAATACCAGCCAAAAAGCTGCTTAACTTGAAGGGTTCAGTATTCTCGATTCAGACTTCAATCGTATCGTGGGACATGAAACCCTTGTTATGAATGTATAAATGAAGCCCGAACGATTGAATCCCATTCTTGACTATCTATTGATCATCTTCGTGGCTTGCTGGGAATAGATTCTCTAACGCACAGCTTCCAGTAAACGTGAATAATAAAAACTTGTGCTTGTCATTTCATCCCGTTTAACCTTAAACCCATTTTTCTCAAAAATTTTCACGATATCTGCCTCTTTATGCTGATAGGCTCGTGTGGTTTTGCTGGGGCCGGGGAAGAGTTCGCCGACTTTTTTCAGTAGGGTCAGCATGGCGGTTTTCGGTGCAAAACTGAGCACAATCCGCGATTCTGCCAACTGACATAACCCGTTAATCATGCCCTCGATTTTGTCGTCGGGATAGTGAATCAAGACATCGAGACAGACGACGGTGTGATAGTTGCCCGTGATGGTTTCGAGATCCTGGGCTGCAAACTGAATCTTGGCGGTGGGAGGAAGCTCGGCGGTGGCGCGTTCCTGTGCTTCCTGCACCATCATTTCGGAGATGTCACTACCAAAGACCGTTGCACCGGCTTTGGCGAGGGGAATGCTGAGGCTACCTACCCCACACCCCGCATCACACACTGAGATTTGCGACAGATTGCCGTCGGCTTCAAACCAAGCGAGGACTTTATCGACGGTTTGCTGGTGGCCTTCGCGAATGTCGAGCTGGACTTTGTTGACGTCGCCATCACCGTAGATGCGCCGCCACCGATCGAAGCCCGTCGTGTTGAAGTAATCTTTTACGATCGATTTATCGTCAATAATAATCATGCGCGGTGCGAAAAATAGGTGGGCGAGGGGCGAACCCCCCTATAGGTAAAGGGATGCGGCGGAGATGCCACAGAATTACGGCAATCTTGTGATCCGTTAAATACTCACGAGACGCGCTAAAGTCAAAACACTTCAAGACACTACGATATCTCACTTTTCATTGCGGTTTTTCCCACGATCGTAGGATCTTTGTGTCGTTTTGTTTCATTTTAACGCCCACCCATCGACCTAATCTGGCTAATAGGCTGACAACGCTATGACCACCGCCCACTTCACCCACGATACCCAGGCGCGTAAGGCTGATCATTTAAAAATTTGTCTGGAGGAGGATGTTAACTGTCGCGAGGTTACGACGGGGTTCGAGCGTTTTCGGTTCGATCATCAGTGTTTACCGGAGCTGGATTTTGATGCAATTACGATCGCAACGTCGTTTTTGCGGAAGCCGCTGGCTGCGCCCCTGTTGATTTCGTCGATGACGGGTGGAACGGATCGGGCGAAGACGGTGAATTTTCGGTTGGCGGAGGCGGCACAGCGCTATGGGCTGGCGATGGGGGTGGGGTCGCAGCGGGTGGCGATCGAAAATCCCGAGTTAACTGAGAGTTTTGCTGTGCGATCGGTGGCGCCGGATATTTTGCTGCTGGCGAACCTGGGCGCGGTGCAGTTGAATTTTGGTTATGGCGTGGATCAGTGTCGGCAAGCGGTGGAGAGCATTGAGGCGGATGCGCTGATTTTGCATCTGAACCCGCTACAGGAGTGTGTGCAAACGCGGGGCGATCGCAACTTTTCGCGCCTGTTTGATCAAATCGCGGCCTTGTGCGAAACGTTGCCGGTTCCGGTGATCGCCAAGGAGGTCGGCAACGGCATTTCAGGGGCGATGGCACGGCGATTGTTGGATGTGGGGGTGGCGGCGATCGACGTGGCGGGAGCGGGCGGGACGTCCTGGGCCAAGGTGGAAAGTGGTCGGGCGATCGATCCGATTCAGCGACGTTTGGGCGAAACTTTTGCCGATTGGGGGATTCCGACGGCGGACTGTTTGCAGCAGGTGCGATCGGTGTCGGCGGATGTACCGCTGATTGCGTCGGGTGGTCTGCGGACTGGGTTGGATGCAGCGATCGCGATCGCCCTTGGAGCCGATCTGGTGGGAATGGCGTCACCGTTTTTGAAGGCAGCGGATGCGTCACCGGCAGTGTTGGATGAAACGATTCGCGCAACGATCGCCGAGTTGCAAACGGTGATGCTGTGTACGGGGTGTGCCACCTTGCCAGCCTTACGCAATCCGGGGGTCTTGCGACCCATTGAAGCGTGAGGCAGCTTGAGGCACAGTCTCAATGCTTTAAGTTGGCTTCAAGGTGGCTTGAAATCCGCCTTAACTCTGCCCTAAATCGCTCCCAACGATAGCGCTGTGACGATCGTCCAGCTATCGAGCAGCAGCAAGACCAAGGTGCATCCCAACAAAATCACATACATCCACGGTTGCGCCAACGGCTTCACGTCGCGGGTATCGATCGCCGTTTTGGCTGCCACGTAGCGCACCAACCGCGCAAACCCCACCACACGCATCGGCAACAAATAGGCACGATCGCGATCCTGAGTCGTGAAATAATAGACGAGCCCGCCTTGCCCAGTCGTTCGGGGTTTGAGTGCTGTAATAGCCGACCAGGGCAACGACCAACCAGATCGCCACCAGCTCACCCAAGCCGGATAGCCCACGGTGATCCCGTCAGCATCAACGGTGACCCGTTCTGCTAACACACCGACTAAAATCACCAGGCCCACCACCAACCCGATCGTCAAGACCCACGGCGGCACCGGGGCCGCTGTCACCTGAGCCAAAAATGGGAGTGGGATCGTCAAACCAATGTAGAGACCCAACAGGGTGATACGAACCAGCGGCGAGATCTGAAACTGATCCCGATCGAGGCTGGGATCGACGCTGGGGGTGGCGGAGACATCAGGCGCTGCGTTGGACGGTGGCATGGGTCGGGGGGTCATACGACAACGTAATCGGGTGCAGGGCTCAAGTTTGTCGCTCACATTGTAACGAAAAGCTCCCAGCGCTACCGCTGCGATCGGTGGTTTGGCCTCAACCAACACGCTCAGA
>RDYZ01000313.1 GCA_004293855.1 Oscillatoriales cyanobacterium
TTAATCGCCGCGATCGCCCGATCGTGCGCCGCCAACACCACATCATAAAGATCCCGCTGCGTCGCCGAAAAAGTCCCATTCACCGGCCAGGTGCGCGTAATATCCGCCGCCCAGCCGCCCGGTGTTTCCGCACCCACATCTGCCAACAGCAAATCTCCCGCATTCAGCGGATTGTGGTAGCGCTCATTGTGCAACACATCGCCGCGCACGGTCACGATGCTGTTGTAGGAGCAGGTCATGTTATAGCCCAGGATCACCCCCTCCATCGCGCCGCGCACCTGAGCTTCGGTATTCGCCGTCATCGTCGCCGCCATCCCGGCCTTGTGCGCTTCGACTGTCACCGCCGCCGCCTGTCGCAGCTCGGCGATCGCCCCGGCATCCTGCTGCGATCGCAGCTTGACGATCGCCCGCACCAACTGCCGATCAATCCCGCTCAGATCATCCAATGGCGAGAGCGATCGCTCCAAAATCGCCGCCTGTTGTTGGCGCACATCATCATTTTGCACGGCGATCGTGGCTGCACCCTTCGCCCGTGACGGCAGCTCCGCCAACGGAAACGCCGCATCCGCCCCCATGATCCGCGCTAGCTCCGTGCGATTCGGCGTCTCACCATGCCACAGGACACTACTCGGTGACGGATTGTCATAAAACAATTCGAGCTGACCATCGTAAAGACGGATGGCCGCATTTTCGAGCTGGAGCCCTGCGAAGTAGAGAAAATGGCTACTGGCCCGAAATGGATAGCGATTGGCGGGAAAATTGCGCGACTTGCCCCGCCCGGACCATAGAACCACAGCAAAATCGACCTCCTTTGCCAAACGACGACGACGATCGCGGAGGGTCATTTCAAGGGTGCGATCGTTCAACGAAGATGACGGGTAATTACTCCCAAGCAGCATAAGCGTCAATAGAAATCGATAAAGGCTTAAATGGGACATTCAACGACACTCATTCGGGGATACCAGTACGGACGGATTTCGGTATCTAGTCGTCGTGAACTGAATTTAATATATCGAACTCTTCCGATCTCGGTCGTTCCAAGACAGTGCTGAACGCCGATCGTCAATCAGTATATATGCTTACGCTGCTCAAAGGTCGCGATCGTGCAACGATTCAGAATTAATGGATTTCCTGAATTCCTTGAATGCTCTTCGTAAAAACTGCCTAAATTCCAGAATTCTGTCCGGCACGATTTTGCCTCAACCGGCCCAGAAAGGCTTTAAATCTTCTACTTCAAAGCCGGTGTTCGATCATAATACAAAACTGTAAACCCGTCTGTGTGAGATAACGCTTTCAAGCATCTCAGATATCTGTCTGTTTCCCCGCTCCTCCCGCCACCGGTTCACCCTCCCCAGCGAATCGCAGAGCACAACCGATCGCGATCAGCCCACCAGCCCGATTCGTCGCATCTTGAACCGCTATCTTCCCGAGCCGATCGCCCAAAGCCAGACAGGGAAATCTCTTGCGCTCCTTCGATCCCCCATCCATCTCCAAGCGAAACCCTACACCCAGCTTGATCCCCAACCCGCGATCGCCGTTCCTGCGATCCTCCGTTCAACGACGCCCGGTTGTGATTGTTCGCCTCGATCGTCCCGCCTTCCCGTCTCGTCTCAATCAAAATCGTTCTCCATTGATGTTCTTCAAAAAACATCAAAAAAGATGCGACATTTATGAATTGAACGTGTTAAATTGAAAGCAAAGATTGCAGTAACTCCGAATTGCCAAGCCAGAAGTCACGATTCACGCTTGGGATGAACGTATTATTGTGGAAGCATCCCTACTAGCTTCCTCTCGGGATCACACTTCACGATCATGATTCGCTTGCCCAAGCTGAATTATTTTCGAGAGAGGTTACCCGAAGATACCGACACATTCGGAGATTAATTTCTCCACCAGGATGACCATGACCACTTGGTCACCATCCCTGGGCTTATTCGTACAATTCAGCGCACCGGCAAGTTCTCTTTTGGGGTCTTGACGTGTTCGTTGAGCCGATCGGCATAAGCATCGTAAATCGAACTCAATCGCGGTGGCCTATCTCAACGGTAGACCCTCCGCTCTTCATAGAGACCTGTGCCGTTGCTATTCCGCTCATAGCTACGGTTCATCTCGCCATACCTTGCATCTTCTGGCCTTCGAGTTTGGACTTCGCCTCGCCGAATTCAAGCCCGAAATCTTGTTTCGCCCGTTGTCAGCTTCTCACCCTCCCCAGCACCCATCATGATTTTTAGCCCTCTCAGTGCTCCTATCGCGATCGTACTTCTAGTCACGGGTTACCTTTTATTTGTCCGTTGGTTACTCAGCCTCACGGGACGAGGCAGTACTGAGAAAATCAGCTCGTGACGTCTCATCGAACCGTTCGCAAAGTTCACGGATGTTTGCCAACGTAAAGTCTGGCATCGCGTGAAGCCATCGAGATTAATCGAGATTATCAGTGCGGACACCAAGCTGGGTAAATTGAATCATTCGACAAGCGCAGTTTTCAGAGTCCTTGAAGAGGATGAGTGACTGCGTTTTTTCTGTCTAGACACCCAGACTGATAAACACTCTCGGATTGTTGAACGGTATGGTTAATTTAAGGCTAAATTTTTTTAGGCATGTTTTGATCATGGTAAGGTATTGCTGTGGAAATAGGTCTAGAATTTGAGCCTAACTCGACACTTCTCATCATCAACGTATTTGCAACCTCGAGTATGGACTAGAATTGGCCTTTGGAAGTTTCGATATGCCTTGAAAATCCGAATCAAATCTGATTGGCTTGACAGATACAGGCATTCAGCGAAGCAAATACGACTCTTAATGATTGGTTTTGACGTTAAAAGCGTGATCGACATCAAGAGTGGCCGTCACAATGGCTTCTTGGTAGATAGAAAATCGTCTGATAAACAACCCAATATTTCGTGAATTCATCAGTTCTTAGTGTGTAGATCTAGAGATACTAGTCAAGCAAAATAAATATGGCACTTCACCTCGACTCAAAATTAATTATTGGCCGTGAAGAATGGTGTGCTTTACCTGCG
>RDYZ01000314.1 GCA_004293855.1 Oscillatoriales cyanobacterium
AAGGGTGAGGGATTGCTGATTCACAACGTCGGCGGCAGAGTAGCCCAAAAGCTGCTCGGCGGCGGTGTTCATTTGCAGGATGATGCCATCGGGATCGGTGGCGACGATCGCATAGTTGGTTCCGTTGAAAATCGCATTTTGCAGGGTGGCGAGGGTACTCAGTTCCCGAGTTCGTTCCGCCACCCGATCCTCAAGGGCTTGGTTCACCACCTGAAGGGATAACTCGGCTTGTTTGCGCTCATGGATATCCACGATCGAGCCGGTATAACTTTGCAGGAGACCCGTTTCATCAAAGGACGGCATGACCTGACCCGCCACCCAGCGGATGCTGCCGTCGTCATACAGTAGGCGGTACTCCTCCTGAAACGGTGTACCGCTGAGGTGCATATTGCTGTGGGCTTCCTCGATGCGCTGACGATCGCCGGGATGAATGCGGTGTAACCAGGTGTTGTGTTGAATTTGGTTGCGTTCCAGTTGCAGCAGATCCAAACACCGTTGATTGATGTATTGGATATGACCTTGCACACTTACCCGAAAAATCCCGACGGGAACGGATTCCGCCAGAGAGTAGTAACGCCGTTCGCTCTCATGCCACCAGGTTTCCGCCTGACGTCGTTCACTCAGCTCCAGTTGCAGCCGTTCGTAGGCGGTGGACTGCTGGATCGCGATCGCCAGTTGCACCACAAAGCGATCCAAAAACTCCAATTCGCCCATGTCCCAGGGATGGGAACGCGATCGTTCACTGGCAACCAACAACCCCCACAACCGTTCATCCACCAGGATCGGCATCACCACCTTGGCGCCTCGGCCATCGCCTGAAACCTCAAGATTGGGTGGGCAGTCCTGACCCTGCACCAAACTGACACCGATGTACTGTTCCCCTGCGGCATAGTGTTGTAACCAGGTTTGATCCAAACCCGCCGCCGCTCGGGAGATATGCGTCGTCATGGCAGGGCCATCGATCAACTCCAGACTTTCCACACCGTTTTGGGTGGTCAACCGGCAGATCGTGACCCGATCGCAATGCAGCAACGCCTTAACGTCCTGCACAACGGTTTCGATCACGTGGCGTACGCTCAGTGAGGCGCGAATTTGCTTACTGAGGTCGATCAGCAGTGCTTCTCGATCGGCCTTTGCCTGGAGGGTGGCGACACGCTCCTGAAGCTGCTGCTCTAGCTGCGAGGCTTTCACCCGAAGCAGCGACATTTTATCGGCTTCGAGTTGATAAACCCGTTGTTCGAGCAGCTCATTGATCCGGCAGATTTCGGCTGGGTTGATCAACGCCAGCAAATCACTTTGAGTAATCAGGCCAACCAGTTCACCCTGATTGCCGACCACGGTTAGGCTGGTTAACCGATGACGTTCCATCCGTTCACGCACGATCGGCAAGGCATCATGGGGTTGAACCGACGCCGTGGTCAGACGCATCAACTCCCGCGAGCTATGGGTTTGGGGGTCTAAACCGAGGGCGTGAAATTGAACAATATCCTGCTCCGTGAGGAGTCCGATCGGCTTGAGAAGGGGACGGGGCTCCCCTGAAATCAGGCTGATCGTTGGGCTTACCCGTGCCAGCGCCTCAACGATCACGATGCAACTCACCCGAGCGCGAGCCATCAAACCCGAAATATGAGTAATTGAATCCTCAGGAGAGGCGGTGATTACTTGGGTCGTCATCACCTCATGTACCCGACGGAAGCGCAACAGATCCGTCGGTGACGATGCGTGGCGTAGGGTTTCGTGGGTGACAACACCCGTGAGCGCTCCCTGATCATTGACCAGCGGCAAGTGACGAATGCGGAAACTCTGCATCATCGTTACCGCCAAAAACAAATCCATCAACTTGGAATCGGGCAGGGTGACCAAGGGTGCGGTCATCACCTCCTTAACCAAGCAATGTTGAAAGTTGGTGGTCGAACTGGTGAGGCGAACAATATCGCGATCGGTCAAAATGCCGACGGGCTGGTTTCGATCGTTCACCACAAAAATGCAGCTCGATCGCGCATTGGCGTGCAGCTCTTCCTTAATGACCGGAAACGAGACGATCGACAGACAGGTGATCCGAGTCTCGCTCATACACGCAACCGCATCAATGAGCCGAGCCTCACCGCTAATCGTTAAGGGATCAGAGACGATCGCAATTTGAACATCGGAAGGAGACAAGGTCACAGGATCAATACTCATCGCGCACACAAAACACTAGATAGGAATATGGGATTTTAATTACGGAAGATGAAGGTGTTTTGAGGAATTCAAGCCCTAATTGGTGCGTGTGTAGGGTGGTGCATTGGTTGGTTTATACGCTGGTGAGGATGGGTCAAGGTTTCAAGTCAGAAATCACGACGCGAACGGCATTCAAACGGAGTGCATTTATTACGGGTAAATTCACCGTCTGAAGGACCTCCTGTTTCGTCCTGAAGTGTTTATGGATCAGCGTCACACCCCATAATTCACTTTTATCATTGTTGCGATCTGTATCTCCGGACGAAATAAAAATTTAGAAATAAATATAAATCAATTCATACTTACGTTTTAGTTTACATTGAGCCCCCTGTAAACCGCAAATCATACCGAGGAAAATTCAGTACTTTAACCGAGGTCGTAGAAGCAAGTCTGTCTCGTTTGAATTAAATTTCAATAACATCAACTCGCTCCTGTTTGTATGTAGTTTTCTTAAGCTCTTGCTTGATCAAAATTTGATCTATTCCAAAAAAATCCTTGCTGTGAAAGACTTTCAGGCTTTGTTCTGGTTAATTTTTCTGGAAAGATTAGGGATTAAATCAGTTATCAATTATGAATATCACTCTCATTTTCTAGACCCAAATACTATGGGTCAAAACACTGAATTGCTCGATATTTCATGATGTATGCATAGATCAGAACTGACGAAAAAGTACGGAGGCTTGAGGATTTAATCGTGTGGGTATGATACCGAGATTAACGGGGAAACACGGATGATTTAGGAAGCGATCGTCTGAGTGATCTACGGAGATTGACGGGGAAATACGGACGGTTGAAT
>RDYZ01000015.1 GCA_004293855.1 Oscillatoriales cyanobacterium
CCCTCTATGGCAAGGTGCAAATCGTGGATAGTTTCCCGGATCTCAAAGTGAAGCGGGTTGATAGCTTTCCCGATTTGAACGTGCAGTGGGTGGATAGCTTTCCCGATCAGTGCGGTAAATGGCAAGAGGTGCGATCGTTCCCGGATTTCACCATTCAATACGTGGACAGTTTCCCGGATTTAGAAATGAAGGAAGTGACCAGCTTTCCCGGTGTGGCGTAACTTAGGGTGAGGTTTCTTCTGTCGCGGTGGTCGCTGGGGCGAGGCGATCGAGTATGTCGATTGTCTCCCGCTCAAACGCCACCTGAGCCCGGTTCGTGCGCCCACCCACGTAGAGCTTACCCGCCTGGGATAACGCCCAGACTTGCGAGTGCGAAGCATAGCTCATCAGCGTGCTTAACATCAACAGGCCAAACCCGGCATAAACCAGCGGAATTCCGGGATCAGATTTGATTTGTAGCCCCGTACTGCCGATGATGCCCTTGAATTTCAGGGTGACCCCATTCACCTCCAGTTCGCTGCCCGATCGCACCGTCGCGATCGGTCGCCCCTCGGCATCATAGATAAACACCGTCCCTTGCAAATCCTTGGCAATCAGCGAGACCCCCTCGCTCATGTCCGGCTTGGTCGGAACCCAGGTTCCCCAAAGGCGATCCTTCGATTCGAGCGGAGCCATCGGCAAGCGGAAAATGGGGCTGTTATTCAGTTGGACGCGAATCCCGGCGATTGACCAGTCGGTTTGATAGAGTACGACGCCGTTATAGCGCAGCGGTTCGTTGACAAAAATGGTTTTGCGTTCCTGCTCGTTGCCGTCCGCATCGAGGATCGAGAGATCCGAGTAAAACTGATCGATCGCGCCGTTGGGCAGATAATCAATCCAAAAGCGATTGACGTGAATCGACCAGCCACGAAAGCGATCGGGACGCGACAGCACACCGATATCGATGAAATTTTCCACGGGGACGGTTTCCCCATCGGCGATCATCTGCTGCGCGACCACTCCGGTTAACGAGCCCGTAATCGCCCCCAACAACACGAGCAACATACTCGCGTGAACAATAATCGGCCCGATGCGTCCAATTAACCCCTTGCGGGCGTAGAGCCGATCGCCGTCCCGAAAAACCTTATAACCCCGATCGCCCAGCAGGGTTTCAAGCTGATGGAGCTGCGTGGTTCCCTCGGTATCGCTGGCGGCGGTGGCCGTCAGCGGCAACTCTGAGCTGAGGGCGAGCTTTTGAAATTGGCGCGGCTGGTCGTAAAATTTCCAGGTTTGCGCGGCCTTCAAGGCTGGGATTTGTCGCGCAAACGTGCAGGCCGCGAGGGTTGTGCCAAAGGCCACAAGTAAGGCCAAAAACCACCAGGTTTTATAAACGGAATCGAGACCGATCGCCAGTAATACCTTCCAGGTGAGGAAGCCAAACAGCGCCGGATCTTCCGGATAGTTGGCCTGGTAAAACTCGAGGCTACGATCCTGTTCGATGACCGTGCCGCCCATGCTGGCAATGGCGATCGTCAGCAACAGGACGATCGCCAAACGCAGATCGGCCAAAATCGGCAGCACATCACGACGAAAGGCACGGCGAAACGCTTGCCACCCGGATACAGCAGTTTGGGAAGAGTCAGCAGTCATTAAAACCAGGAAATACAAACAAGTGCAGCGGCAGAGACCACACCCAGCCCGCAAGCTCGGAACGATCGCCGTTTAATCATCAAAAAACTGGGTCTGAGACCCCGTCCTGACTTCGACAAGCTCAGCCCAAGTGTAGGACGGCTTTTAAAGTGAGCCGAGACAGAAGCTAGAATACTTGAGTGACTCAAGCCGCTTACCAATATCGCTTCTATCCAACCCCGGAGCAAGAAAATCTCCTGCGCCGCACGTTGGGGTGCACACGCTTAGTGTACAACCGGGCTCTCGCGACGCGAATCGAAGCTTGGAAAGAGCGACACGAGAAACTCAACTACACTCACACCTCAACACTGTTAACTCAGTGGAAACGGCAAGAGGAGTTGAACTTTCTCAACGAAGTAAGTTGCGTACCATTGCAACAGGGTCTGCGCCACCTGCAAAAAGCGTTTACCAACTTCTTCGCCGGACGCGCCCGCTACCCGAGGTTCAAACGAAAAGCCAACGGTGGCAGTGCTGAGTTTACGAAGTCAGGGTTTCGCTATCGCGATGGTGAAGTGTACCTAGCGAAGTGCCAAGAGCCTTTGCCGATACGGTGGTCGAGACCGTTACCAGATGGTGCAATACCAACCACCATCACCGTGCGCTTGACCCCAAGCAAGCGCTGGTATGTGTCACTGTTGGTCGATATTGACATCGAGCCTTTGCCAACGACAGATTCAACGATCGGTCTTGACTTGGGCATCACCAGTTTGGTTGCACTGAGTGATGGCCAGAAGCTCGACAACCCCAAGCACTTTCAGGCGAAACAGCGAAAGCTGCGTCAAGCTCAGAAAGCACTGTCGAGGAAGCAAAAAGGCTCAAACAACCGTTACAAAGCACGGTTAAAATTGGCTCGCGTCCATGCAGAGATTGCCGATGCTCGGCGAGACCAGTTTCACAAGCTAACAACTCAACTGATTCGTGAAAACCAAACGATCGCCGTTGAGGATTTAGCCGTGAAAAATATGGTGAAGAACCACAAGCTGGCGAAGGCGATTAGCGATGCGGGTTGGGGTGAGCTAGTGAGGCAGTTGGAATACAAAGCCAAGTGGTATGGCAGAGAACTGGTCAAAGTTGACCGCTGGTTTCCATCTACGAAGCGGTGTTCTGACTGCGGTCACACGATTAAAAAGATGCCGTTGAGCGTTCGAGAGTGGGAGTGTCCTGAATGTGGGACACATCACGATCGAGACACGAATGCGGCGTTGAACATTTTGGCGGCAGGGCTTGCCGTGTCAGCCTGTGGAGCGAGTGTGAGACCGGAGTAGCCCAGGCTGCAATGGCAACTGCTTTGAAGCAGGAAGATTTTCCGGGTGACCGGGGAATCCCCGTGCCTTTAGGTCGGGGAGGATGTCAATGTGCCGGGAGTTGCCACGATCGGGCAGCCTGGACTCCGACGCACGGCAAAATCATGGGGTCGCCGGGGCGGGCGTGGGCTTGGGAGGTTCCGTACCGGCTTCACGAGCTTTTTTCTGAGCGAAATACGCTTCCAACACCTTCTTGACTTTCGGCCCCGCAAACGATCCACCCCCCTGACCCGAGTGTTCACCAAAGGCCACCACCACAATCTCCGGTTTGTCCATCGGTGCGTAGGCGCCAAACCAGGTGTGCGACTCGTAGGGCGGAGCTTCCGCCGTGCCGCTCTTGCCTGCAAAGGCGGGAATATCGGAGGAATTGATGCCGTTTCCGGTCCCGTAGGTAACTCGGGGTTTGGCTTGGATCGTAGAACAGGTGGGGTTTGACCCGATAGCCACCATTGGCAGGCACGGCGAACATGACCGCCACTTGCAGCGGTGATGCCTGTAAAAAGCCCTGACCGATCGACATGTTGATCGTATCGCCCTGAAACCAGCCGTAGCCGATATTTTCACGCTTCCAGGCATCATCGGGAACCAAGCCAGGAGCTTCTTCCGCGCCGATTTCGATGCCGGTTTTAGAGCCAAAGCCGTATTTCTGCGTCCACTGGATCAGTGGCTGAGCGCCCATTTTCTGGGCGGTTTGGTAGAAAAACGTGTCGCTACTCCAGGCCATCGCTCCTGCAAACCCGAGGGGGCCAAATCCCGCCCGGTTCCAGTCCCAAAATTGAATGCCGCCCGCTGTGATGTAGGGGTAGGTGGGTAACACGGTGCTGGCCGGAAACGCGCCGGATTCGATCGCCGCTGTTGAGGTAACGATTTTAAAAGTACTCGCAGGCGGAAACCCTTGGAGTGAGCGATTGACAAACGGATGATCTCGGCCCTGAAGTTCTTTCCATTTGGCCTCATCGATCGCCCCCGAAAAGAGGTTCGGATCAAAGGCCGGACGACTGACCATGGCGAGGACGGCTCCATCCTTGGGGTCGATCGCCACGATCGCCCCTTTCGTATCCCCGAGGGCTTCCTCCGCTGCTTTTTGCACGCCCAGATCGATCGTCAACGTCAAATCCTGTCCTGCATGGGTTTCTTGCTCTCCCAGCACTTTAATCACTTGACCCAGACTATCCACCTCTACCTGTTGACCGCCCCACTCTCCACGCAAAATCGACTCAAACGCCGCCTCTGCCCCCATCAAGCCCACAATGTCGCCCAAACGATACTGTTTGTTGACTTCAAACTCGTAGAGATCGGCGTAGTCGGCGAGACTTTCCTCGTCAATTTCCCCCGTATAGCCCAAGACGTGGGCGGCAAGCTCCCCATTGGGATACATCCGAATCGCTTCAATGCCGACCTCTACCCCCTGGAGTTCTTCACTGTATTCCTGGAGAGCGGTCGCCTGCTGATCATCCAGGTTGCGGGCCAGTCGCACGGGTAAGGGTGAGTTGTAGCCTGCACTTTCCAGACGGGCAAGAATGCGATCGCAGGGCGTATCTAAAATTTGGCAAAGACGGGTTAAATGCTGTGGCCATTCCTCCGGTTTATGGGTGGCAGGCCAGAGAAACACCGATCGCGCCAGCTTGGAACTGGCGAGAATTTTGCCGTGACGATCGAAAATATTGCCCCGCACCGGCTGGGCAGGCACCAGGCGAATGCGATTTTCCTCGGCAAGCTGGCGGTTCCGCTTGCCCTGAATCAGTTGAAGTTCTACCAGACGCGCCCCAATTCCCCCCGCCAAAATCAGGGTGACCACAAACATGATTACGATCGCCTGGAATGACTGACCCACCGTGCGTTTTATCCCACGCGGTGCAGATTGAGTCGAAGAGGGGGAAGAAGCGAGAGTCACGGGCAATCAGGGGGATGGAGGGATGGGTCAGGACTGAATTTTAAGCGTAACCTTGGATGTCGATGGCACGGTTCAACCGTTAACCGTATCCATCATGGGACTAGCCGAATTCTGTGGCATGGTTGAGCCCGATCGGCGATCGGAATCTCAGGCTGAAATTTTAGGTGGAAATCGTCACCAAATCCTATCTCCCAGTTTTAAAGTCCAACAGATCGACCCCCGCACCGATCGCCACAGGCGACGATCGGGCATGACATAGATACAATAATTGGAGACTAGAGATGATCGCCTAAATCTGGACAAAAGTCTAGACAAAAAGCATCATGCTATGTATCGAGTTTAATCGACCAACCCGTCGTCAGCTCGTTACGGCCCTCAATCCCCACCGTCCATTCATCCACGCGCATCACCCCACTCGGGGAAACGCCCCAATGTTGCAGACCGCCCCTCCGAATGCCGACCTCGCCGGACGCGAGTCCGAGTTCGACGTCGAACTGCGAAAAGTGTTTAAGGTCTTTAATGGCGAAACTGCCGTCAGGGGGGTGGAATTTGGCATCCGGCGTGGTGAATTTTTCAGTATTTTAGGGCCTTCGGGATGTGGGAAAACCACCACCCTCAGGCTGATTGGCGGTTTCGAGATGCCCTCCGCTGGTGAAGTTCTGATTCGCGGCCAATCCATGACCCAGGTTCCGGCCTATCGCCGCCCGGTGAATACGGTCTTTCAGAGTTACGCCCTGTTTGACCACATGAACGTACGCGAGAACATTGGGTTTGGCTTGCGCTTGAAGAAGCTGGGGAAAGCCGAAATTCAGAGTAGCGTGGATGAAGTGCTCGAACTGGTCAAGCTTGAGCCCCTCGCGACTCGATTTCCAAAACAGCTTTCCGGTGGTCAGCGTCAACGGGTTGCCCTGGCACGTGCTTTGGTCAATCGTCCGGCGGTGTTGTTGTTGGATGAGCCTCTCGGAGCCTTGGATCTCAAGCTGCGTAAACAGATGCAGTATGAGCTATCAAGCTTGCACCAAAACCTTGGGGTGACGTTTGTGATGGTGACCCACGACCAAGAGGAGGCGCTGTCCATGTCCGATCGCATTGCGGTGATGCGGGACGGTCGCATCGAGCAAATCGGCACGCCCCAGGAAATTTACGACGCCCCCAAAACCCCGTTCATTGCCGACTTTATCGGTGATACCAATCTGTTTGAGGGGCACGTGGATCAGTGTGACGCCACCTCGCTGATCATTCACACCAATGCTGGACTGGAGTTGCGGGTTGAACGTCCGGAGGTTACGGAGGGGGGACGGCTCGATCGGGGTAGTGCTGTCGTTGTCAGTGTGCGTCCCGAAAAAATCGATCTGCACCTTTACCCTGCGGAGACAACCACCAACACTTTTGAAGGGCGTTTGACCCATACCATGTATCTCGGAACGCATATTCAGTTCACGATCGAGCTGCTTTCTGGCGCAGTCTTGACGGTACGTCAGCCCAGCAATATGGCGGAACATCCGGCCATCAATACTCCCGTGTTTGTCTCGTGGTCGCCGACCCACTGTCTGGCCTTGGCTGCACGCTAAGCCGACGCCTTCCATCCTCCTCGGACACGAGGGCGCTTGTCACCTCGAACCCTGGACTTTTCACGCCCCTGGACTTTTCACGTAACCCTCGTGCCACCCATTCGACGTTCCCGCCATCACGGACACCTCACACGCCGCCAACTCTTACAGGCAACCCTCGGCGCTGCGACTGGCGTTTCGCTTTCCAGTTGTGGCTGGACGCTAGCCAATGTTCAAACGACCGTACGCACCGATCCCAGCCTGCTCTACATCTATACCTGGGCGGGCTATACCGATAACGCACTGCTCGATAGTTTCTATAAAGAAACCGGTGTGCGGGTGATCGCCGATGTGTATAGCTCCAATGAGGAAATGCTGGCCAAGCTCCAGGCCGGAGCGGGGGGAGCCTATAGCGTGATTTATCCCTCGGACTACATGCTGCAAAAAATGGTGCGGCTAAATTTAGTCCAGGAGCTCGATCGCGCCCGTTTGGTGGGTCTCGATCGCCTGTTTAGTAAATTCAAAAGTCCGTTATACGATCCGAACAATCAGTACAGTTTGCCCCTGAGTTGGGGAACCACGGGACTGGTCTACAACAAAAATGTGATTTCGCCTGCGCCAGATGATTGGGATTACCTGTGGGACAACCAGGCCAGCCTATTCCGTCGGATGACGCTGCTCAATGATCCGCGCGAGGTGATTGGAGCGGCGATTAAATCCCTGGGATATTCCTACAACACCACCAACCCCGATGAAATTCGTCAGGGGTATGAACGGCTTTTAGAACTGAAACCGGCGATCGCGTCGTTTGAGTCCGACTCCTGGCGATCGCAAATCCTGACCGGCGATCTCAAAATTGCCATGTGTTATTCCGCCGATGCCAATGAAGTCGCGGCAGAAAACTCAGACCTGATTTACACCTTACCGAGGAGTGGATCATCGATTTGGACGGACACCCTCGCCATTCCAACCACCGCACCCAATCCCGATGCCGCCTATGCTTGGCTCAACTTTATGTTAGAGCCGGAAATCGCGGCGAAGACCTGTGCGCGTCTCAGCTTTGCGACCCCCAATAAGGCCGCGTTTCAAGTGTTACCCCCCGAGGTGCAGGAAAACCCGAGCCTTTTCCCGTCAGAAGCCACCTTGGCACAGTCCGAAGGTCTGACACCGATTCCGATCGAAATTGAGGAGCTTTACGATTTCTATTGGACGAAGCTGACGAGCAGTTAGGCTGGGTTGTGGCGTTGGTTCTCCTGGGAGCTGTGAGGTTAAGCCGATGATGCCGATGGTGCTGATGATGTCCGAAGCGGTTGGACTTGAACGGGTGAGGCAGGGGGCGATCGTCCGGCAACCCCAAGCACAAATCATCCCGATCGCACCTCCGCCTCACCGTCGCCCCCACACGAAACTGTTATCCTGCAATCAGTTTTTCCGACGTCCCGGTTGAATTTTTCGACGTACATTTTTCCGGTATACCCCGTTCCGACTCGATCGCGTATGGCTGTTTCTTCCCCGCCTCCCAAGTCCGATCTCCAGTCATCCGAACCCCGCCCTCTGTCTCGCTGGGTTGGGCCGCTGGTTCTGTTGGGGCCATCGGGCCTGTGGCTCCTATTCCTGCTCGTGTTGCCGGTGCTGGTGATTTTTGAGCTGAGCCTTGTGCCCAATATTCGACCGGGGGATGTGGTGAACCCGTCGAGTTTGGCGAACTATTGGTTGACCTTTAATCCCATCAACCTGAACGTTATCGTGCGATCGGTGGGATTGGCCGTCAGTACCACGTTACTTTGCCTCGCCTTGGGGTTTCCCGTCGCCTACTGGATTGCGATCCTCGCTCCGGCTCGACATCGCAATCTATTACTGCTCGGATTTATCTTGCCCCTTTGGACGTCCTCCCTGCTCCGTACCTACGCCTGGATCACGATTTTGCGACCGACCGGTGTCCTCAACAGTGTTTTGGGTAGCATCGGTATTCCACCCTTAGAAATTCTCAATACAACCACCGCCGTGACGATCGGCATGAGCTACAGCTTTTTGCCCTACATGGTGCTCATCCTCTACTCCTCCCTCGAAAAACTCGATACCAGCCTGCTGGAAGCATCGGCAGACCTAGGAGCGGCTCCCCTGCAAACCTTCTGGAAAATTACCGTCCCCCAATCCCTTCCGGGAATTGCTGCCGGTTCGTTGCTTGTGTTCATCTCCAGTCTGGGAGACTTTATCGATCCGGAGCTACTGGGTGGGGCTTCCAGCATGACCGCAGCCCGCTTAATTTATAACCAGTTCCTCGGACAAACCCAAAACTGGGGCTTCGGGTCGGCATTAAGTATGATTTTGATCTTGGCGGTTAGCATTGCGATCGCTTTACTGCTGAAATATGGCGATCGTGACGCCCATCGCTAGGGGCTGTCATCCAGTCCGGTCTAGCGCTGATCCAGTCAGGGTTAGACGCCCTAGATGGTTGTGGAGGCGGACGTTCAACAGCTTACCCAGTCAACGTTCTACGATGTATGGCTGAGCCTTGATGATCCATCCTAAAGGATGCATGAACCCACCACACCCGCCCCGATCCGAATGAACCGGCAGAATCTCGCCCCTGTGGCGATCGGATTGCCCGTCTTGTCTCTTCCGGCAACGCACCCATGACCCCACCCGATTTGCCTAACCCGTCGCGACCGTCACCGCCTGAATCCACCGCTGAATCCGCCGCTGAACCCGCCGACTTTCTCCCTGATGAATCGATCGCTATGGCACGCTCCTTTAAGCTGAATTTATCCTGGCAAGCGATCTTTTCGATCGTGATGTTCGCCTTCATGTACTTGCCCATTCTGGTTCTAACGGTCTACAGCCTGAATGAATCACCCTACAGTGCCAACTGGGAAGGATTTACTCTGGAATGGTATGAGCGCTTACTGCAAGATCGGCGGGTCTTTTTTGCACTTCGCAATAGTTTGACGGTTGCGTCCTGTGCGGTTCTGATTTCGGCAGTTTTGGGAACTCTGATGGCGGTGGGACTGGCTCGCTATCGTTTTCCAGGGAAAAAGCTATTTTTGGGGATCTCCTATTTACCGTTGATTGTTCCCGATATTGCGATGGCCGTCGCAACCTTGGTTTTCCTGGCCGCCGTGGGATTTCCGTTGAGTTTAGGGACGATCATCGCCGCTCACGTGGTTTTTTGTTTGGCGTATATTGCGATCGTGGTTTCAACCCGTCTCGCGGATCTCGATCAAAACCTGGAAGAAGCCGCCCTTGATCTCGGTGCAACCCCGGTGCAAGCCTTTTTACAAGTCCTATTGCCACAACTCACACCGGGTATCATCTCGGGCTGTCTGTTGGCATTTGTCCTGAGCATGGATGATTTTTTGATTGCCAGCTTTACCGCCGGAGCCGGTGCGACAACCCTACCGATGGAAATCTTTAGCCGAATTCGGACGGGGGTTCGTCCCGATATCAACGCCCTGAGTGTGATCTTGATTTCGGCCTCTGCTTTGTTAGCCTCGGTCGCGGAATATTTACGCTACAAAAACGAAGCCAAGCCGCAATAAATCAATCCCGATCCTCTGGATTCGCGTGGGGCGATCGGATCAATCCCACAACTCTGGATACATTCTGAAGTTTCCCGGAAAAGCACTGGTATCGCGGTACTTTGTCTGGTATCGTCATGGTCTCTATTCGATTGTCGTACTTGACCGATCCGGTGGCATTGTTGCTGCCCCTGAGGCCAGCCGACGAAGTGAAATCGCCACGGCGGAAGCGTTAGCTGCTAGCAAAATTTATGGATTGAAGCGTGATGGTCTTGCTGTCATCCTCCGTAAATTGTGACCACTGAAGCGTTGAATCCTTAGGACTGACGTACTGATTAACCAATGATCTTCACCGGCTGGGGTGCATTGCCTGAATGCCCTTCAAGGTTTGGAGATTTGGGATTAGTCCTATCTCTTTAATCAAACCCACAGTCATTGCGAAGGCTTTTTGTCATCGCAATGTTTTGTTCAACTTAATTTTTTTGCAGCGAATTTTATCGATACGTTTATGAACCACACTGATAGCCAATACTCCCGTCTGATCCAGTTTTTGCGGCAGGATCTCGAACTGTCGCCGGATTCGATCGCCGTCGCTCAACGTCACCACAAACTCGATCACGGCCCACTGCCGATGGTTCTGCTCAAGTATGGCCTGATTGACCTGGATCAACTCGATTCCATTTATGACTGGTTAGAGCGGGGTTAAATCCTTCGAGTCTCCATGAGTGTCTTAACGCTTCAGCGCGTCAAAATTTGCGGCATTACCCATCCGGATCAGGGCATTGCGATCGCCCGCTGCGGGGCTACGGCCCTGGGGTTCATCTGTGTGCCGTCTTCGCCACGCTTTATTACCGTCGATCGGATTGCTGACATTACGACAGCTCTACACCCGATCGAACTCGAAGTGCAGCGATCCATTGACCGGATTGGTGTGTTTGCCAATGCAGACCTGGAAACTATCATCGCCACGGTTACCGCAAGCCACCTCACGGGTGTCCAACTGCATGGCACGGAAACGCCGGACGACTGCCAACGCCTGCGAGCGGCACTACCGGAACTTGAGCTTATCAAAGCCTTTCGGATTCGCGATCGTGCGGATCTCACCTCCAGCGCTCCCACGGCCTTGCCTGCGTACACCAAGGTCGTGGATACCTTACTGCTCGACGCCTACCATCCAGACCAGCTTGGGGGGACGGGTCAGACCCTAGACTGGGCCAGCCTCGAAGCCTTCACACCGGAACGTCCGTGGTTTTTGGCGGGCGGTCTCACTCCCGACAATGTCAGCGATGCGCTAACCCGACTGCACCCCACAGGGATCGATCTGTCCAGTGGTGTTGAGCGATCACCAGGGGATAAGGATTTACACCGAGTCGCACAACTATTTCAGGCGCTACGCTGATCGGCCTGCTCTGGTGCGATCGTCGATCGGCTCCCGTGATCTGTCCCCGTAGGTTGCACCATCGCCGCCCAGCGGTATTGACCGGCGGTGTTCGCCAGTGCAGAATCTGTGGGTTCCAGACGATCGACTCAGGCAAGGATCGATACAATTTAGAGGTTTAACTTCAGACGGGTCTTGTTTCTGAGCTCGACTCCGGTTATTTTCGTGCGATGTTTGCTGACTTCCCAGATCAAATCTAAGCTTATCTACTGATATCAAATCCGGTGACCTGTAACTTTTGGTTTGGTTTGTTATTGGCGATTCGTTTGTGATATACCCCCCTTTCTTGAAACTGCTGAAACCGCGTCGAGCCCGACTGACCTCGCAAAACATCTCTTCCCACGCTTTTGGGTCTATGGAAACTTCTCACAGGCATGTTCGATCGTCCCCGTCTTTGATGGTTTCGGCGATCCGTTGGCTCCTGCCGCTCGCAACGATCGCAGCCTTATCGGTTTATCCAGAAGTGCGACGGATTTCAGTTTCAGCGTTGCGGGGTACAGCCGTACGGGTTTGGCATCTGCTGCGCCCGTACGATATTGTCGCAACAGCAGCGGATTTAACGCCGGAAGTTCGCGCTTTGCTGGATACGATCGCCTATGCCGAAGGAACCGCCGGGGAAGGAGGGTATCGCACAATTTACAGCTATCGCTATTTTGATAGTTATGCGGATCATCCGCGCCGGATCGAATGCGCCTGGTCGAGTGGCGGTTGGCTCTGTTCCGATGCCGCCGGACGCTACCAGATGCTCAGTACAACCTTTGACTACGTGGCGGAACCGCTCGGGTTGGTGGATTTTTCGCCTGCTTCTCAGGATTTGGCGGCGGTTGAACTCATCCGGCGTTGTGGTGTACTGGATGCCATTCAGCGGGGCGAGTTCGATCGCACCTTGAGGGGGATTCGATCGGAGTGGGCGAGTTTACCCGGCGCGGGGTATGGTCAGCCCGAACGTGATTTAGAGGAGTTGCGCGAGGTATACCACAACCGTTTGCAGTTTTATCAGCAAGAACTGGAGCGATCCGCAGCCCTGACCCAAAAAACGGAGTGATAAACCCCCTCTGGGTTTAACGGTTTAACGATCGATCCACCTGTTGAGGTTGTCCCCAAATAACCTGCTCATGCTTATAAATCGCAATCCCAGGCTTGGCTCCCTTGGGTTTATACACATGACGCGGGGCGGTGTAGACCACAGGAACCGCCTCACTGTGCTGGGCGCGACTGTAATAGGCGGTGAGGTTGGCGACGTGCTGCATATCGGCAGGATCGGCGACGGCTCCCGGCTTGAGGCGTAGGAGTACGTGGCTGCCGGGAATTTCCTGGGTGTGGAACCACAGATCGTAATCGTTGGCAACGCGGAAGGTGAGCCGATCGTTCTGGCTGTTGTTGCGACCGATGAGAATTTCATAGCCGCTGGGAGAGTGGTAGCGGTGAAAGTTATCGCGATCGGGCGGGCGGCGGACGTGATGCTGTGGCGCGGCGATGTAGCCCTGTTCGATGAGCTCATCCCGGATATCCTCGAGAGCTTCTAGATCCGTGGCGTTGTGGTAGCGGTCTATGGTGGCGATCGTGGCGTCTACCTGTTCGAGGTAGGCGATTTCAGCCTGAACCTCTTCAAGTAGGGGTTGGACTGCATTACGAGCCCGTTTGAGTTTTTGGTGTTTCTTGTAAAGGCGTTGGGCGTTATACACCGCATTCCCCTCAGGGTTGAGCGGAATGGTGACCGGGTCGCCGGTTTCAAAGTCCTGAAGCACGATCGCCGTCATCCCCGGTTGCCACTCGTGCAAGTGTGCCATCAACAAATCCGCCTGTTGACGATAGGCGTCAGCATCAGCGGATTCGGTCAAGCGCTGGGCGAAACCATCCCGCTTCACCGTCAGTTTTTTCAGGGCTTGGGTAACTTTTTGACTGAGTTGGTGGCGAACTTGGGTAAAGGTTTGCTGATCGAGCCGCGATCGATAGTAGTCAAAGACGATCGTCTGGATTGAGGTGTCATGGGTTGCAGTGCGATCGACCTGGGGATCGGTTTGATCCGCACTCAGATCGCCTAACACGGTGTAACCCGTCGCCGTGATCACCGGCTGAAACACACCGGTCTCAAGCCGATGCAGCCAATGACACCACACCTGAAAGAGGTTCTGCCAATCCTCAGGCGTTAGCGTTGCGGTAGAAGCATTCGGGTTCAGCCCCACCGCGATCGCCAGCGTGTCCGCCAGCGACGAACTCACTCCGCGATAGGTTCTCGTGAGATTGCGCCGCAGGGTGTCGGGAACCAAAGCCACCCGATCGCGCCACCGCTCAAACCCCTCGGTTAGCGACGGGCTCGGGTCGGTGAGGCTGGGCGGGATCTCGTAGGGCTTACCGGTGAGAATCGGGCGCACACTCGACTGTTGCGACGAAACCTGATGGGCTGCTGTGACGATCGCAGCATCGCGATCGACCAAAATCGCATTGCTATACTGACCCATAATTTCGACGTACAGATGCCAGATAATCGCATCCCCCGGACGGCGAGCAAACCGAAAATCTAGCACACGTTCCCACGGGGCAATATCGGCCACCTCCACCAAGGCCAATCCCTTCAACTGGTGGCGCAACTGATCACTAAACGTAAACGTGTCGGCCCCCTTGGGGGGTGCATCTCCGATCGCCACGTGTGCCGCCTGGGGATGCCAGCAAATATGCAACCAAGCACGCCGCTCGATCGTCCGCAGTGCCAGGGCTAGCCGAGTGCGATCCAGTTGATAGACCTGCTCTAGCCGTGACGGAATCCAGCGATCGCGCAGCTCGATCGCCAGTGCTTTTAGCGTGGTGTAATCAACAGGTTGCATGGTTCATCGCCTCTTGGCCAAGCTGGAATTCTACGAAATTCAAACACAGGCAGGACTGACGCAAAAGATCGCAATTCCCAGGGGCATCATGGCAAGGCGCCCACGGTATCATCCGGTTTCTAGCCGGTTCGTGCGTCAGTCCGAACAGGATGCAGTAGAACGCTGCTGATGATACACGCCGATCGCATCGTGACCCACCGATGTGGCAACCGTTACGCGCCACAATTCTCATAATTCAGCCTGCGGCCCTCCATAACTCAGCCATTTCTAACGATAGTCACTACCATGGAGTACAGAATCCGCAAATCGTGCCACTCACACCCGCTCGCGCGAATTTTTTATGGACATTCAGCTCATTAACATTGGCTTTGGCAATATTGTTTCGGCCAATCGAGTCGTAGCGATCGTCAGCCCTGATTCATCCCCTATCAAGCGTATCATCAGCGATGCCCGCGATCGTGGCCACCTGATTGATGCCACCTATGGACGTCGTACCCGCGCGGCGATCATTATGGATTCCAGTCATGTGATCCTTTCCGCAATTCAGCCCGAAACCGTTGCCAATCGCTTTCTCCTCAGCAAGGAGGCATGACCCCCCCCAGCCACCCAAAGACCTCGGCATGGTTAACGTTCAACGGGAACTCGTGATTTAAATCCCAGCACTGAGGCGAAACACCGGGGTTAAATCATCGATGGGGAGACGTCCATTGATTAGCCAAGGGTCGTGATGGAGGTTGAGGGGAGGGGCGATGCGACCGTGACACCGGTTGAGGGATTAACCACGGGGGGAGGCCGCATCTCGCCCAGCTAGAGGATCTCAGACGACTCGATCGCCGCTGCGTGTTCGCGATACCAGTCGATCGTCTGTTTGAGCCCCTCGCGGAAACTAACCTGAGCCACAAAACCAAAGCGATCCTTGGCACGTTGGGTATCGAGACAGCGGCGCGGCTGACCATTGGGCTGATCCGTTTCCCAGACAATTTCGCCGGTAAATTCCATCAAGTCACAGATGATTTCGATCAAATCACGAATCTTGACTTCGTTATTCGTACCGAGGTTAACCGGATCGGAGTCATTGTAGTGCTGAGCGGCCATGACGATCCCCCGTGCGGCATCGGTGGAGTAGAGAAACTCACGACTGGGTGAACCGTCTCCCCACACTGCAATTTCGGTATCGCCTCGCTGCTGGGCTTCGTAGACTTTACGAATGAGTGCCGGAATGACGTGGGAACTGCGGGGGTTGAAGTTATCTTCCGGGCCGTACAGGTTCACCGGTAGTAGATAAATGCCATTAAATCCGTACTGTTGGCGGTAGGCTTCCAGTTGAACCAGGAGGGCTTTTTTCGCAATGCCGTAGGGAGCATTGGTTTCTTCGGGATAGCCAAGCCACAGGTCATCTTCTTTAAAGGGAACGGGCGTAAATTTGGGATAGGCGCAGATTGTACCCACACACACAAACTTTTCAACCCCCGCTTGATAGGCCGCGTGGATGAGTTGCGTACCCATCATCAGGTTGTCGTAAAACAGTTCGGCGGGTTTTTCACGGTTGAGGCCGATGCCACCCACGTGAGCGGCCAGGTGAATCACGAGGTCTTGATCCTTGACGGCGGCTTCACAGGCCGACATTTGGGTCAGATCGCAATCACGCGATCGCGGGATCGAAATCATTTCGGGATTCGCACCGGCTTCGATCAGTTGGGCGACGACTTGACGACCGAGAAAGCCCGCGCCTCCGGTGACGACGATGCTTTTATTTTCGAGGGACAGGTCAGGCATGGATTTAGCTTAAAAACACGAACGAACCGAAATGATGTCGCATCGTTCAACGGTGATCGTTATTAACGTTGCGGCTGCTCTATTGTGACTTACGACGTCAGCACGATCGAAACCGGGTATTCGATCGGCGGAAGCATCAAGCACAGCGGTCTGACTTTTCCCTGTGCCTGTGCCGTTTCAGCGTGCAGACCTAGGGTGCAGACCCTGGGTCTGCACCAGATGAGAGGGGTTTACCCCTGTGTCAATCCTGACCCGGCAATTTAAAACCCAAAAACCGCAGAGGTATGCAATGTCGCCTCTACGGTTTCAAGGGATTTCAAGATCTAGCTAGGTGGAGCAGATTAATGGGTCAATCGGGTTCTGTATCCGTTACTGACCCGTTATTTGCCCATACCGAGCTGTTGTGCTTTTTGGTAAACCTTACCTTCGGTGAGCAGCGACGGCGCGATCGTCACATCCACCTGTTGCATTTCCTTAATGTTCTTCGCCCCTAGGGTTCCCATGCTGGTTTGCAGGGCTCCAAGGAGGTTATGGGTTCCGTCATCGAGAGTTGCAGGGCCGCGTAGGATTTGCTCGATCGATCCAGTCGAACCCACACGAATCCGTGTACCGCGTGGCAGAACTGGGCTCGGTGTCGCCATACCCCAGTGGTAGCCACGGCCAGGAGCCTCAGACGCACGGGCGATCGGCGAGCCAATCATCACACCATCCGCACCGCAGGCGATGCACTTACAAATATCCCCACCCGTGACCAGGCCACCATCGGCAATGATCGCGACATATTTGCCCGTCTCAGCAAAATAATCATCCCGTGCCGCCGCACAGTCGGCCACCGCCGTCGCCTGCGGCACACCAACACCCAACACACCACGCGAGGTGCAGGCAGCACCGGGACCAATGCCGACCATGATCGCCGCCGCACCGGCCTGCATCAATTTCATCGTCACCTCGTAGGTCACACAGTTCCCCAGAGCCACGGGCATCGGCATCTCGGCACAGAATTTATCGAGATCGAGGGGAATCACTCCATCAGGCGACAGGTGTTCTGTCGAGACAACGGTAGCTTGCACGAAAACGATATCGGCTCCCGCATCCGCAACAATCTTGCCAAATTTACTGGCTCCGGCGGGCGTCAGGCTGACCGCTGCAATGCCGCCTGCGGTCTTAATTTCTTGGATTCGTTTGGTAATGAGTTCCTCGCGAATGGGTTCAGCGTACAGCTCTTGCATCAGCGGTACAAACTCATCTTTGCTGACAGCCGCAATGCGATCGAGAATCGGGTTGGGATCGTCGTAGCGGGTTTGAATTCCCTCCAGGTTTAACACGCCCATCGCACCCAGCTCAGATAAGCGCACCGCCATTCCCACATCCACCACACCATCCATGGCACTGGCGATAATTGGTACGTCTCGTGTCAGGTTGCCGATGGTCATGCGCGTGTCGGCGAGGCTCGGGTCGATCGTCCGTCCACCAGGAGCAAGGGCGATTTCATCGAAGCCGTACGCACGGCGGGCACGCTTGCCCCGTCCAATTACGATATCCACGTTTCGTTACTGTTCCCAAAAGTGATTTAGGTTAGACTAGCAAATTACCTTGACGCAATCCAGAGATGCGAGGTCTCCCGTTGGCGGGGAACGGGAGGAACGATACGGGATCGGGTCTGTCGCAGCGCAGGGCGTCAACCTCTATAGGGCTGAATCCTCGATGGCGTAAACATCCCGTTCACGTCCGATCGCAAAGCGGAGGGAGTGACCGAGGCTTTTACTGCTGCGTGTCGCGAATAACAGCAAGGCCACGATCGCCAGTCCCGAAGCAATGGCAAAGAGGTTGCGATAGCCCAAGGTTCCAGCAATTTGACCAAAGAGGGGACCCGCCAGGGCGAGACCCAGATCAAAGCCACTAATACACAGGGCAAACAGTCGCCCACGCTCATCCACCCGAGATCGATCAGAGACGATCGCCAGCGTCGTCGGAATCAGCATTCCAGCGCCAGCCCCTTCAATGAAGCCCGCACACAACAGCATGGGGGGATTGATCGCCAGGGACAGGATCGCCATCGATAGGATGTAGCAGAGCAGAGCAATACAGACAAAGGGCCCCCGTCCCATCACATCCGAGAGACGACCCACCAGGGGGCGGGCCATAAAACTCGCCGCCGCCGCCGCTGAGTAGAACAGGCCAACATTGAGGTTGAACGGCAGGGCATCGATGAACAGCGGGATAAAGGTGGTGATCGTGCCAAAAATAATGCCAACCAGGAGCAACGTCAGCGATGGAATCAGGAGACGTGGCTCGAAGAGGAGCGACCAAAACTTGAGAGCAGAGGGGGATGCGGGGGAAACCGTCCCGATCGTTCCGGCGACCTGACGGGTACGGTTGGCACGGTTGGCTAGCACATGGGGAGCTTCCTGGACACGCAGGGACAGCCCAAAACTGAAGATGCCCAGAATTGTGCTGGTCAGGAAGAGTAACGGAAACCCGGACTGGGTGGCAATCGCACTACCCATCACAGGACCAAACCCCATCGCTAACGGGGTCACCAGGGACATGTAGCCGATCGTCTCACCACGGCGATTCGCAGGGGAAATATCGGCCACCAGGGTACTGTAAGCCGTGGTAAAGGCCGCAATACTAATGCCGTGAAACACACGCACGCCAAAGAGTAGCGGGACACTAGAGGCGGCCAGATACAGCAACGGGGACAGAATGGCGACGATCGCCCCAATACGCAACACCAGCACCCGACTCCGCAGATCCGCCAGTTTGCCTAAGCGGGGTCGAGTCAGGAGCAGGCCGATCGCAAAGGCTCCCATAACCAACCCAATTTGTGCCTCCGTTGCCCCTAGGGTACGGATATAGAGCGGAATCGTCGGCAAGAGCGCCGTAATATTGGTCCAAAACAGCAATCCCGTGAGAAATAAAACGATCAGCTCGCGCCGGGTTTCGGGCGGGATGTGATTGGGGTCGGGGCGCACAGGTGGTGTGGAGATAAGGGCAGTCACGTCAGGAGAAGCGGCGATCTCGAACCGGGCGATATTGTTACAATATCTTTACACGCTTTCATAATTTCTGGCG
>RDYZ01000016.1 GCA_004293855.1 Oscillatoriales cyanobacterium
GTACGTTCTGAGTGTGTCAGTTCTGTTCTGCCCTGTTCCCCCCAACCCGTTCGCGGTCATCACGATTCATGTTCAGATTTATCCTCGGCCATGTGCTTGCTGTGGGCATTGGCCTTAGCCTCGGACTCATCGGCGGGGGCGGCTCAATTTTAGCGGTCCCCATTTTAATTTATGTCATTGGTCTAACGCCCAAGGCCGCGATCGCCATGAGCCTCGCGGTCGTGGGTCTCGTCAGTGCGATCGGTGCGATTCCCCACGGCCTGAACGGTAATGTCAATCTTCGGGTGGCGGCGGTCTTCACCCCCCCGGCAATGGTGGGTGCGTATCTCGGCGCACGGCTGGCGAGTTTACCCATCATCTCGGATCGCTTGCAACTCCTGTGTTTTGGCGTGATCATGGTGCTGGCAAGTTTGCTGACGATTCGCAAGGGGCAACGCACCGCGCCCCCAGCGGAGCCGGTAGCGTCCGTAGAGCAACGTCAAGATTTTGACGCAAATCTCGACCAGAATCCCGTTCAAAAGCCCAACCACACGCGCCCATCGAATCGTTGGTTATCCCTGCTTGCGGTGTCACTACAAGGGTTGGGTGTGGGCGTATTGACGGGGTTTGTGGGGGTCGGTGGCGGTTTTTTGATTATTCCGGCGCTGGTCTTGCTCGGTGGTTTGCCGATGAAAGAAGCGATCGGAACGTCACTGGTGATCATTACGCTCAACTCGGTTAGCGGCTTTCTGGGTTATCTGGGTCAAGTGGACCTCGATTTAACGCTGCTGGTGAGTTTTACCCTAGCGGCCAGTTGTGGCACGATCGCCGGAGCATGGCTCAACCGGAGGATGGACGCGCGACACCTGCAAACTGGTTTTGGTTATTTTGTCCTGGTTGTAGCTGGGTTTGTTTTGTTTAAGGGTTAGTTCGGTGGTCTAGATCGTCTTGTTATCCAGCTATACGATCGCAAACTCTGAGGGTTGAAGTTTCCCCAAGCGGTACATCACGCTTGCAGGTGCGATCGCCGCAAAATGGCATGAACCACGATCGGTGTACCTAAAAGTGCCGTTACCGCATTCAGCGGCAACACCATCGCCAATCCCGGCAGTTGTGCAAGCCAATCGGACAACAAGGCCAGCGTCGCCCCGAGTAAGGCCACCGTCGGGATGAGGATACGAATGTCCGATGTGTGTACTAGGTTGCGGCTCAGATGCGGCACGGCAATCCCCAGAAAGGCGATCGGCCCGCAAAATGCCGTTACCGCTCCCACCAAAATTGCCGTACTCACGATCGTACTGGTAAACATGGCCCGCACCGATAGCCCTAAACTGCGGGCTGCCGTTTCGCCCAACAGTAATAAATTCAAGGGATTCGCCAAGATACAGGCGCCGATCGTCCCGATCGTCACCGCGATCGCCAACACCCCCAGATGATCCCAGGTCACGCCGCTAAAGCTACCAAACGTCCACATCAAATACGCCTGAATCCGATCCGGATTGCTGAAGTGCAGCAAAATCGTGACGATCGCATTGGTGGCATAACCAAACATCAACCCCAACAAGAGCAACGTTTCACGATTGCGGATACGCTGCGCCACGATCGCCACCAAGACCAAGACCAACGCCGCCCCCAAGCTCGCCGCCCCGACACGCCCCCAACTGCCAGCCCACACCCCACCCACCAACACCACGATCGCCACCCCCAAACTCGCACCGGACCCAATGCCCAGCACAAACGGCCCCGCGAGGGGATTGCCAAACAGGGTTTGCATTTGGAGCCCCGCGATCGGCAACGCCACGCCGGTTGCGATCGCCGTCAGCGCCTTGGGCAACCGGAAGGAAACGACGATCGTTTTCCAGGTGGCCTGACTTGGATCTCCCCCCAACAAAATCGTCAGCATTTCGCTGAGAGGAATGTGTACCGACCCCACCGAGAGATCAAGCCACAGGGTCAAAAGTAGCGCTCCTCCTAGGCTGAACGCCGCGATCGTCAACCGTGGTCTCCCGATCATCACGATGCAGACGCAAGGGGAACGTTGGGCGCAGTTGGGGTTTGGGGCACACGAATCACCTGGCTGTGGTGCGAGCCATCGGGATGCAGTTCAATCCAGCGAAAACCGGGAAGTGTGTCGATCTCGGTGGCATCCTCCCGCAGCACTTGGGTACAGGTGGAGGGTGTGCCGTAAAACTGGATGCCGTGGCGATCGCCTGCAAATTCCAGATGGGTGTGACCAAACAGCACCAGTTTGACGGGGTTATTTTTTGCGGAACGGGCTGGAGCAGAGTTTACCGATGGTGTGGCACGATCGATCGCTGGCTCCCCTTGACCCTGTTGATCTACCGGATCGGCTTGATCGGCTTGATCTAGGAGATCCAAAAACTCGCGGGCATTGGTAACACCGATCGTATCGAGCCAGTCGATAGCCATCGGGATTGGATGATGGTGCAGGGCGATCGCCGTCGGGCGATCAGTATTGTCTAAGTGTGTGCGTAAACGCTGAAGCTGATCGACAGAAATTGCCCCCTCGCCGTAGGTCGCCGTCGCCAGGGTGGAATCGAGCAATATGAGATTCCAGTCACCCAGTTCAACCCGATCGCCGGTCACAAACGGCGCACGACTGAGACGATCGTGAGCGATAGCTGGGCGATCGTGATTTCCCGGCAGCCAATAGGCCGGAATCTGGAGCGCAGCAACCAACTCATAGAGCAGATCATAGGCGGCGGGATCGCCATTGTGCGCGAGATCGCCCGTCAGGAGTAGCGCATCCGGTTGCCGCTCCGCCACGCAGTCCAGCACACGATGCAGGCTATGCCAGGTCGCCACACCGCGCATGGTGGCCTCGCGATCGGTTAACAGATGGGTATCGGTAATTTGAGCCAGTTTCACAGTCATGGTTTGATGGCCTTAAACGAAGGTCAAAATGGCACGTTGCTGCTATGTTTGAACGGAAAAAGTGACCTTCGTTGCACTCGATCGGAACACCAGAATGACGGGTCAAGCTGGTAGAGATTCTGTATTTTTGTATACTTTAGAAACGAGTGTGTCACATTTTTCGGTAAGCGTGCCAAGCTTTACCCCAAAAGTTACAAGCATTCGCGTCCTTCAATTCGCACCAGAGACATAAACTCGCGTGAATTCCCATCCGCTTTCGGAACTGACCCGCTACGACAGCGAAACGATCGCCCGTTACTACTGGCGTCGTCCATGGCAAGTGCTATGGCGTAGCCTTGAAGTGGTGATCATGCTGTTAAGTTTTCTATTCGGCATGGTCCTCGATCGCTGGTTGGGTCGAGAAGACCAGAACGTTCCGAAGCGTGCGGCTCAAGTGCGCGACGCTTTGACAAATCTGGGGCCCACTTTTATTAAAGTCGGTCAGGCCCTTTCGACCCGCCCCGATTTAATTCGCCAAGCTTATCTCAATGAACTGATCACGCTGCAAGATCAGCTCCCCGCCTTTAGCAACGAAATCGCGTTCCAGACCCTTGAGGAGGAACTGGATTTAACGGCGAGTGAAATTTTTGCCGAAATCACGCCCAACCCGATCGCAGCGGCGAGCCTCGCCCAGGTGTACCGCGCTCGGTTATTTAGCGGTGAAGAAGTCGCCCTGAAAATTCAGCGCCCGAATCTGATCCCGACCCTCACCCTGGATCTATTCCTGATTCGTTTGGGTGCTGGACTCCTGTCGCCCTATCTGCCGCTCAATCTGGGTCACGATCTTCAGCTTGTGGTCGATGAGTTTGGCACGAAGTTGTTTGAGGAAATCGACTACGAAAACGAAGGGCGTAACGCCGAACAATTTGCTGAAAATTTCCGCCACACGCCCAACGTTAAAGTTCCGCGTATCTTTTGGCGCTATACCAGCCGTCGTATCCTGACCCTGGAATGGATTAACGGCTACAAGCTGACGGAAATGGGACACCTCGACGATGCGGGAATTGATCCCCGCGCGATCGTGGAAATTGGCGTCACGAGCGGCCTGCAACAACTGCTCGAATTTGGCTTTTTCCATGCCGACCCTCACCCCGGTAATCTCTTCGCCACGGCCAATAATGAAATGGCCTATATCGATTTCGGGATGATGGATCAGCTCGAAGAGTCGATGAAGGAAACGCTGGTGGATGCGCTGGTGCATCTGGTGAATAAGGATTACACCGACCTGGCGCTTGATTTTGTCCAGCTTGGCTTTTTGGCGCCCGGAACCGATATCACCCCGATCGTCCCCGCGCTTGAGGATGTCCTCGGCGATATGTTGGGTAAAAAGGTCGGTGAATTTAACATCAAAACCGTGACCGATCGCTTTTCGGAGCTGATGTTTGAGTATCCGTTCCGAGTTCCGGCCAAGTTTGCCTTAATTATTCGATCGGTGGTCACCCAAGAAGGGTTAGCCCTGAGTATTGATCCCAACTTTAAGATCGTTGATATTGGCTATCCCTATATTGCCCAACGGTTGCTCACGGGAGAATCACCCCAACTCCGTCGTCGCCTGATCGAAATTCTGTTTAAGGATGGCAAATTCCAGTGGGATCGCCTGGAAAATCTGCTGAAAATCGCCCGTGTTGACAATAACTTCGACCTGTTACCGACGGCTCGCCTAGGGTTGCAGTACCTGTTATCAGACGAGGGCCGTTATCTCCGCGAACAGCTTTTGCTGGCGTTGACGGAAGACGATCGCCTCCAAACTGAGCCGGTGCAGCGTCTGTGGGATCTGGTCAAAGCCGACATCACCACCGAACGCATTTGGGATGAGGCCGTCAGTACGATCGTTGATTTTTCGGCCAAACGGGCTTCCTCGATCGCGGCGGATTGGCTCCCCTCGGTGGCGGCGAGTGCCTTGAGTAATCTGCGCTAATCGATCCCAAGCGCTGCCGTTCCGTGTCAGAATCTAAACCTCTCGCGTCAGACATTCCAGCGTTTTTTAGCGTCAGACTTCGATGTACTTCGGCCCTCCCATTTTTGCGATCGCTGCTTACCTATTCATCGCCTCGACCTCGGGCTATGCCTTTTACACCACGCTAACGAGTGAGCTGAAGGCATGGTCGAAGGATCGATCGGGCCGACGCTTGCAGCAGCTTCAGGGCTATCAGCTTCGCTTTCCGATTGTGGGCATTGCGATCGGTGGCTGTGGTTTTCTCGCATCGTCGCTGCAAATTTTTGGCATTTCGTCCAAATTTTCCCTGACGATCGCCGTTCCCCTCACCCTGGGGATCGGTTTGGCGATTTGGAATCAATTAATCAAACTGCTAAATCAGCTTGAGCGTGGGGGCGTGCGGGGTCTCAATCTAGAAGAGGTGAGCCTCGGTGATGTGAAGATTCCGGATTCTGCGTTTGCGCCGGAGCGTCCACCGAGTCGATCGCGTGGAGCCCAAAACGACAGCAATGGTAACGGCTCAACACCGTCCAAATAACCTGACGATCGCGGCGATAACCCGGTCTCCGGTATCAGACCATTGAGGGTTTCAATACTCAAACGATCGGAAATGATCAACCGTTCTGAGGTTGGGCTTCCATCTGAATTTCAAGCTGGATTTAATCTGGGCTTTGCTCATCCTCGTCGTCCTCGTCCTCGTCCTCGTCCTCGTCCTCGTCGAGCGGCTCAACTCCGATCGCCTCTGAAAAATCCGCATGACTCAGATCCGCACCATCCAGTTTGGCCTCCGTCAAATCTGCCTCGGATAAGTCCGCTTTAATTAGCTTGGCATTGGACAAATTCGCCCCGGATAAATCCGCTTCGGACAAATCCGCCTCCGTCAGATTGGCCGCAAAGAGGTCAGCTCCGGATAAATCTGCCTCGGATAAATCCGCATCCGTGAGATTCGCTTCGACCAGAATGGCCCCAGATAAATCCGCTTCGGACAGATCCGCTTGGCTCAAATCCGCACGACTGAGATTTGCTTCGCTGAGATCGCTACCGCTGAAATCGGCATAACGCAAATCGGCTCCGGCTAAGTTGACACCCGACAGATCCAGGTCACTAAAATCGAGCTCGCTCAGGTCAGCCCCTGCAAAACTTTCCCAGCGAAAGCGTTTCATGCACTCGTGGAGGTAAACCTGAAAGCGTTGATATTCCGATTTGAATTGCTCGATCGCGCGATCGTCAGCCATGATGCAACTCCTAAACGAGGCGGTATGAGGGCAGAGGTAGGGGGTCGCTCCACCCGAAACAGTGAAAGGCGAGATCTTCGAGGGTTAGCACTGGATCGGGCATCAGTCCGGCTAACCTACGGCTAAAACAACCTGATGATTGTTAAAGTGTAACGTGCATCCATTATGGGATCGCGATCGCCTGATGCCGATGATTCTTCCACTTCGCTAAATCCTAATCAACCTTTCCCGTGTCTGCCAACCTCGCCCCTGCTCCCCTCAATTCCATGAATCCGCTGCTCGAACTTCCCTACGAGCCTGCCTTTGCGTCCCTCGGTGACGACTATTACGACCCCGTTGTCGCGGCGACCTTTCCCCGACACGAGCTGCGCTTTCGGAATGATGCGGTCTTGCAGACGATCGGGCTTGATCCCCAAACCGTGAGTGATGCCCAGTGGATCGAAGCCTTCGGCCAGTTCGCTGGCTTTGGTCATCCGTTTTTGGCGATGCGCTACCACGGCTATCAGTTCGGTTCCTATAATTCCATGCTGGGCGATGGACGTGGATTTTTGGCGGGACAGGTGCGTGGTGTGGATGGGGAACTGTACGATTTTGGGACGAAGGGCAGTGGCAAAACGCCCTACTCCCGTGGCGGTGATGGCCGGTTAACCCTGAAAGGGGGAGTGCGTGAGGTGCTGGCCTCGGAGACGCTGCACCGTATGGGGGTGCGGACGTCACGCTGTTTAAGTGTGGTGGAAACCGGTGAAGAGCTCTGGCGGGGGGATGAACCCTCACCGACCCGATCGAGTGTGATGGTGCGCTTTAGCCGATCGCACATTCGTTTTGGTACCTTTGAGCGACTGCATTACCTCAAAATGACGGGCAAGGATACGACCCCGCTCGTGGCTCGTCTGCTCAATCACGTGATCGCGATCTACTATCCCCAGATTGAACTCAGCCCTGATCCGAGTGTGAACGCTGAAACTGCCTATGTGCAGTTTTATAACGCCCTAGTCAATCAAGTGGCGGCGTTGGCGGCGCAATGGATGGCGGCGGGGTTCTGTCATGCGGTGCTAAATACGGACAACATGGCGATTACGGGCGAAAGTTTTGACTATGGCCCGTTTGCGTTTATTCCCACCTACGATCCGAAATTTACCGCTGCCTACTTCGACTATTCCGGGCGCTACAGCTACGGCAACCAACCGGGAATTTGTAAGCTAAATCTTGAAATGCTGCAAACGCCGTTGAGTCTGGTGATCGATCGCGAGGCCATGAAAACCGCGATCGTCAGTTACGACACCGCGTTTTATACCGCCTACGAACGGGAGCTTTCGCGCAAGCTGGGCTTCACCGATCTAGACGCAGACGATCGACGCGATTTAGTCCGAACCACGGTCGAATTGTTCGAGCGCTTCGAGCTAGACTATCCTGGCTTTTTCGCCCAACTGCGTCGCGAGTTTTCCCCCGCATGGCGGGACGACATCGCACAAATTTTCCCCGGTATTGATCCCACTGACGCCTTGCAGGAGTGGCGATCGATTTATCATCGCCTCTTGCAAACGCGATCAACGGACGAACTCGAAACGATCCGCCAAACCCTGACGATCAATCCGTTCGTGGTTCCCCTGCGTCCTGAAATCGAAGCCATTTGGGAACCCATTACCACCGAGGACAACTGGCAACCGTTTTACGATCTGCTCGATCGCATCCGTGAATAACCTCGCGGGTCAGTCCACCGGCACTCTTTATGCCCTTTAGACCTCAAGCCGAAAACCCATGCGCGATGCTGCCCCCCAGCCAGAATCAGAACCCACCCTCTACCGTGACAATGCGATCGAACGGAGCTTCATAGCCCTGTTTTCCTACACGATCGCCCGCAACATCGGCATCAAACACTACAAACCGGGCTATGACGGGTTCGTTGATCTGTCCAAGGCGATCGTTCGGGGTCGCACCGCCGCCGAACAGCAGGCCGTCGTCGGCAAAGTTTTGCGCTCCCTGGTTCCCGCGCCTGTGCTGTGGTTGATCCGCACCGTCTTTTCACCGACCCAGCTTGTGTGCGAACTCAATGCTTGGTTTGCCACAAAGCTGTTTGTCTGGCTGGTGGGTCCGTGCGAGGTGCAGACCACGATCGTCACGGACGAAACCGGCGCAACCCGTGAACAAGCAAGCTGCGTCAAAATCAAAAAGTGTCGTTACCTTGAGGCCAGTCACTGCGTCGGAGCCTGCGTCAATATTTGCAAAGTGCCAACCCAGGAATTTTTTACCCAAGAATTTGGCATTCCGGTGACCATGACGCCCAATTTTGAGGACTATAGCTGTGAGATGGTCTTTGGGCAGATGGCAACGCCGATCGAAGATGATGACTCGATCCAAAATCAGCCCTGTCTCGTAGATCGGTGTTCCATGGCCGTTGCCACCCTCGACACTTGCCCGAGTCTCGGTGATGTTCCTCGCTCACCCGTGCGTAACTCCCACGCTCAGCCTCAACTCAAACCTGAGCGACCCTGATCGCTTCACTGGGAGGAGGGAGCATCCCGTTTATGCAAATTGCCCCTCATCCCCCAGCCCCTTCTCCCAAAAAAGGGAGAAGGGGAGACCGATTCAAAGTCTCTCTCCCAACTTGGGCTACGGTGTATACACATCTCTCAAAATCTATCAGAGAGAGGAAAACAGCCCTTCTTGGAGCCAAGAGACCACGAAAAATTGAGGCTGAAATCCTCTCGGCATTAAGGTAGCAAGGCTTTGAGCCTTAAATTAGCCTAAATGAGTGATTTGAACACTTGTGTATACACGGTAGCCCAACTTGGGAGAGGGATTTAGGGTGAGGGTAACACAAATGGGATGCTCCCCTTGGGGGATTGGTGTGATACGCGATCGAGGTCACAGCAGATCCCTACCACAATCACAGGTTTAGCTGCATTTTGTCACTCCCAATATCAGAGGCATCCCCTAAGATCAGCAAGTCACGGCTAGGGCAGACATTCCAGCAGCAGCAAAATCAGACAATGTTGACTCTGAACTTGACCGAACATCCTAGATCCTCCGGAATTTGCGATAGTAAATTGCTCATAAATCAAATATTTCATAGGCTTTTAACTATCTCAAATATAAATTAAACCTAATACAAAATCTGGCGACAAAACAACGGTTTTCAATGAGTACTGAGTGTTTACGCTAGCAAAACCATGATTTGGAAAATTGAGTGGGTTAGCACCCAAAATAGCTACTAGAATTCCATAACTGGCTTAACCGGTTCATCCAACACTTGAATTGACAACATTTTCGCTTCAGTTTGTCAGGGTTTAGTCAGGATATAAACCCAAAAGTCTTTGATTATCGGCGAATCTTACCTCAAACCTCTTTACTTGGGTTCAAGCTTGTCGAAAAATTCATAAATCTCCAGGTGAATAGTAGTATGATCGAAAATATAATAATGCTGTTTTATCGATACCCAAGTTAATCATTTCAGTTAAATATTTTTACTGAAGCGCTCGAGTTATTCATCTCCTCACGAAGATGTGAAGGACTTTTGCCCACTATTCCTAATCCTGTCAGGGTTTTGCCCATGTTTTTCTATCGTTTGTTGCTGACCTCCATCATTTTGGCTGCCGGGTTCTCCGTCCCTGCGTTGGCAGAAGACAGGGTTGCCTTTAATCCTCCCGTCGATCCCGATGGCGATCTCGATTCCCCTGGAGGCGGTACGCGCGGTGATGGGTGCTACAGCTTTGCGGCTAGCCGATCGGCGTCCCTGATTGCCCTGTCCCCCCGAAATGCTCAGTTGGCACAAACCCAAGCCGCGCAACCGAAGTTTCGCGTTTTTGTTGCTTCGAGTGATGCAAAATATGGGGTCTTTACCCTGCAAGATCGAGAAGGACGGGTTCACTACCGTGCGGAGGCGATCGCCCTGCCCGCAAAAGGCGGCATGGTGACGATCGATTTGCCCTCCGAGGTTGAACTCGCTCCCAACCAGACCTATCACTGGTTTTTAGAGGTGCTGTGTTCGGGCAGTATTGACCCGAATAATCCGATCGCCGAAGGGCAAGTTCAGCGTGTCGCCTCGTCTCCTGCGGGCGGGGAGGCTCCCAGTGAGATCGATTTCAGCCTTGGTAACCCTGGGGTGGATGCGGTTCCCAACATCTTGTCTCAGGTGGAGGTTTATCGACAGTCCAATTTGTGGTACGAGGCGATCGATATCTTGGCGATAGCCCGTCAAACCTATCCCGGCGACGATCGCTTGAATCAATCCTGGTACGACTTGCTTGAACTGGCCGGAATTACGCCCCTCAACTTGTAGTTCGACGTTCCAGGATCACCCCGAGATGATCGGCTTTGGGATCGAACCGGCGGCGTTGGTTGCGTCGTTCCCCCGTTCCCACACGGTCATCTCGATCGGCTCATCTTCGTGCGTTGTAAGGAACGGGTGGCTGTTCCTCCCCACATTTGTCCAAGCACCCCCGCCATACTGCAATCCTGCAAACTCTTGTATAAATTGATTCTGATTTGAGGAGGATTACGTCCTGGGTGTTGCGACAATTCCGTCAATCGATCTACCAATCCTGGCGACAGTACGGCTCAATCCTATCAACGATCCCCATTATTGCCGTGAGTATCTGTATCATGCAGCCGCTTGGTGTGTTGCGCGATGGGGATTGGTCCGTGAACGACACGATTTTACGGATGCGGCCACAGCCTCCGGTGGATGACTCGATCGTGATTGTCTATGCCGATGAGTCGGATATTGTCAAGTTTTCCTGGCCGTTGTCCGATCGCATCTTGGCGGATTTACTGCAACGTATCGACGCTGCGGAACCGCTCGCGGTGGGGTTGGATATTTTTCGCGATATCCCGGTGGGCAGTGAGGCGGATTTTCAAAGACTCCATCAGTTTATGGGTCAGATGGAATCGCTGTATGGCATTGATCGCCTTGCGACCAATCAAGCCGAAATTGTTGCCCCACCTCCGACCCTCAAACAGGAAAATCGGGTTGGGTTTGCGAATTTAACGATCGACGCAGATCTGCTAATCCGTCGGTTAATGTTGAGCTGGAAAGCTGCCGGAGACGAAACATTTCGGAGTTCACTCGCCCTACTTTTGGCAGAACGTTATCTCGAAAAGCGTCATAACATTACGCCAGAAAGTATTGATGCTAAAACCTTAAAAGTCCGTCTAGGTGCTGCGGAGTTTACGCCCCTCACTCCCGATCAGGGCTACTATCACTCTGCCTCGGCGGATCAAATTACTGGTTATCAAATTCCGTTCGATTATCGCGGTCAGCTTGATCGCTTTCATGCGATTTCAATATCGGACATTTTGGCCGGAAATTATGATCCAAGTTTTTTCCGGGATCGGGTTGTGTTAATCGGGGCGATCGCGCCTAGCCTGAAAGACAACTTTAATACGCCCCATGAACCGAAATGGTTTTTAGCCGGGGAACAAGAACAGCAGTTTATGTCCGGTGTGGTGATTCATGCCAACGCTGTGAGTTATCTCGTAAGTGTGGCTACGGGCGATCGTGTACCCATCCGACTGCTCCCCCATGCCCTCATTTACCTGTGGATTTCCGTCGCGGCGGTCATGGGAGCTGGGATCACCGTCTATGCCTTCGATCGGCAGCCGGGAGAGGTGGGGACGCTGCATGTCTGGCGCTTGGTGTTCGGGAGTCTGATCGGCTGCTGTCTGATTTTTGCGATCGCTGCAATCTTGGTCTACACCGGTGCGATTGTGCCCGTTTTTTCCCCTGCTCTCTCCCTTGTGATTACCGCGTTTATCGCCGCCAATCGCTACCAACGGGATCAGCTTCACGCCGCCAATACCCAACTTTTGGAATATTCCAAAACACTGGAAGTCTATTCCCAAAATCTCGAACAACAGGTCAGTATTCGCACCGCAGAATTACGCACCGCGCTACAGGCCGCAGAAGCCGCGACTCAGGCGAAAGCACGTTTTTTAGCCAATATGAGCCATGAGATCCGAACCCCCATGAATGGTGTCATTGGCATGACGGATTTGCTCAATTCTACGCCTTTGAATTCTCGTCAGCGAGAATTTGTTCGGACGCTCAAAAGTAGCGGCGAAAATTTGCTGTGTATTATTAACGATATTCTCGATTTCTCAAAGCTCGAAGCAGGGCAAATGGAGCTAGAGGCGATCGCCTTTTATCCCCGTGACCTGATCACCGATATTGGGCTTTTAATGCAGGGATTACTGGCGAAAAAACGCCTACAATTCCGGGTTGAAATTGATCCGCACGTGCCGAATGAACTGATTGGCGATCCGGTGCGGCTGCGTCAAGTTTTGCTAAATTTAATCGGTAATGCGATTAAATTCACTGCGTTCGGATCGGTAACGGTTGACGTCAAACCCTTAGCTGTATTAACCACTTCGGATCACCCGTCTTGTCCTGACGATCTAAGTTCTATCGCGGTCAGGTTTGCGATCCATGACACAGGTATCGGGATTGCGGCGGAGGATTGCCACAAGCTCTTTCAGTCGTTCTCTCAGGTGGATGCTTCGACAACTCGTCATCATGGTGGGACGGGCTTGGGGCTGGCAATTTGTAAGCAGATTGTCACCCTGATGCAGGGACAAATTGGGGTGGATAGCGTGTTGCACCGTGGGTCTACCTTTTGGTTTGAAATTCCTCTGGGTGTGGGTCATTCCGACGATCGCGGTGCAGAGATCGAGGATTCATCATCCTGGTTGCAATCCCATCCCACCGTCGTGACAGAGTTTGCGATCGAGGAGACGGCCCTAGACGGTGATGTGGAGGAGGTTGTAACGGTCAGTTCAGATCCCGCACTCAACCAACTGGCTCTTGAAGCAACCCTAGAATCAACCTCAAAATCAGATCCCACGCCCTGGGAAGCAGCGACTGAGGACGAAATCCCCAGCGACGATCCACTGTCCCACTCAGGACTTCACCCCACAACCAACCCCACATCTAACCCAACATCCCCGCCCGCATCGCTGCCCCAGAGTTTACGAATTGCGATCGTTGCCAGTTGCGCTGAGGTTCAAAATGAATTGAGCAAGGCGGTGTTACTCGTCCACCATCAGCTCCAATCTTCGCGCACGGATTGTCAGGAAAAGTCGCAAGGCATGGATATTGTGACGTTTACCAATGGGCGAGAAACCTTTTTAGGGTTGCGTCAGGCAGCTCAAGACAATGCCCCCTATGTCCTGACGTTGATCGATTATCGTGACCCGCAATTGCAGGGATTGGGTAAATTTATTAACCTCAATGCCCAAACTCTCCAAACCGCTTGGGTGGCAAGTTTAGGCTCAAATCCCCCCGCAGATATGACCCATAGCGCCCAAGCGGAAGGGGCGATCGCCACGTTGACCTTGCCCATCCGTGATTCTGCTTGGTTGCATCTGCTCGCCCAACTTCAGGCGGCGCAATTGGCTGACCCGTCGGAGGAATCGCCGATCGAGTCCACCGCCGAGTCTGACGCGACCAAGGGGTTAAGCTCATCTCCTCTGCCCCCTCGATCGGACACCACAACCTCAATCACACCACCAATCACGACCCCACCCCAAGCCCTCGCCCACTCCGATCCGCCGAATTCCTCCCCACGTCCCACCACGATCGATCCGCGTTCCACGATCAAAATACTGGTGGCTGAAGATTCACCCGTCAGCCGTTTTGTCCTACAGCGGCAGCTTGAATTGTTGGGTTATACGGATATGACCTACGTGGAAAATGGCCGTGCAGCCCTAGAAGCACTCAAGCAGACTCAATACGATCTGATGTTTCTTGATTGCAATATGCCGCTGATGGATGGTTTTGAGGTGGTGCAGTGGCTACGGCATCGGGAACAGGGTCGATCACACCGCACCATTGCGATCGCCGTTACGGCTAATGCTTTGGAGGGCGATCGCCAACGCTGTCTCGATGCGGATATGGATGATTACATCAGCAAGCCGATCGCCCTCAATACGCTCAAAGCAATGTTAGGAGACTGGACCGATCGTCTCCTCCGATCGCGTTAATCTGGCTAGCGTTCAGAGTTCTGAGAGTTTTCAAGCTTCTCAATAACCCATGTACCGATCGACACCATTTGACCCACAGCGGTGCTTGCCCCAGGCTCTAACATCATCTGGTGTACGAATGAGGCATCGACGAACAACACGGGCACTCCATCACGTTTGGTAAACACCTGTGAACAACAAAACGGACATGCTTCCGCTCACCGATAGAATCGATAGAATTAAAATGCCGCGCCCCGTCCTGTTGTAACTGGGTTACGCCTAACCATACTTGGTGAAGAGGAGTGAACGTATGCATTCTTATTTTCAATGGACACCAACGGGACTGATTGCCGTCCTTGCCGCAATGACAGCGTCATCCCTCAGTCCAGCGGCCAGTTTTGCGACGGAGATGGATGGGGTTGCCACCGCCTCTGAGACCACGGACACCGTGCCACCGGTTGCGATCGCCCCCTCGCCGGAGGCTGCCATGACCGACGCGGCGGCAACACCAGAGCCCCTGACGGATCGCGATCGCTCAGAAGTGCAAAACGACCAATCAGCCCCAATGATCGCGATCGATACCGAGGAGGTCATCGATACGGCTGAATCCTTACTCGAATTTGGTGATGGTGTGTCACGGATTCGTCCCATTAAAGGGCCGATCGCCGGGTCCGCTCCGGAGGTGTACAGCCAAGATGAACTCGACGACCTGCGGACGGGGTTCTTTTTTGCGCCCGGTGGTGGTGTCACCCGTGAACGGGGAATCTTCACCGAAATGGCCATCAAGTTGCGGGACGAGAACGGTCGCACCGCTGCGGTGAGTGTAACCGCAGGGCAAACGGTCGCAGGGTTGGAGGCCAGTTACACCCAAGCGGCGATCGTGGGCGACGATACACGCCTCGGCTACCGCGCCCGCGCTGGATTGATGAACTCCACCGAAGCGGTGTTTCTTGCGCCCGAAGATGCCCCCTACTCCGAAGTCTTTTTGCCGCGTGGTGAGGGGCATGAACCGTGGGTTAATCGTCTCGGCGCATCCTTTGAGCTTTTCGTCCCCCTCGCCACGGAAACCACGGTGTTAGTTCCGGGTTTGAGCTATCAGCATGTTCGGATTAGTGACAGTGCCTTTGGTGATGATGAATTCGCCCGTGATGGTTGCTTCCGCACCAGCCCGATCGCTCCGGCCTGTAACGTTCTGACCGGGAATCGCCTCTCCTACGACGATGATGGCGATGATGATTTGCTGTATCTCAGTCTCTTTTTGCACCATGACAGTGTGGAGACCAATGAGACTGGAATTTCGATCTCGGGAACGCGCTACCAAGTGGGCACGCAGCAATCCATCCCGATCGGCGATTCTGGGATGAGTTTTAACCGCCTTAGCGGTGGCCTAATCCACTACATTCCGCTTAATCTGTTTGGCTTTGCCGAAGGGCCGCGTGTGCTGGCGCTCAACCTCCAAGCCGGAACCATTCTAGGGGATGAACTTCCCCCCTACGAAGCCTTTTCCATGGGTGGCTATCATTCCATACGCGGTTTTGGTACGGGGGATGCGGGTACGGCGAAGAGTTTTGCACAACTGCTTGCCGAGTATCGTTTTCCCATCCTGAATGCGGAGAACAGCTTCTTTGATAGCTTACGCGGCTCACTGTATGCCGGATACGGTACGGATTTTGCGTCCAGTAATGATGTTCCGGGCGAACCGGGGCCGGTACGGACGAAGCCCGGTGGTGGTGTTGCTCTAGGAGCCGGTCTCTTGTTTGATGGTGTCCCGATCGTGGATGTGGTGCGCCTGGATGCAGCCGTGAATGGTCTAGGCGATTTCCGCCTGTATTTTGGACTGTCTCAGCGTTTTTAGTCGCGATCGATCTGGGGGCTGTCATCCATTCCAGCGGCTAACGCTGAATTCCGAAGTCGGTCTGCACAAGGTCGCCCGTGTCGCTACACTCAGACCATATGTAACCATTATTGACACCTGTCCTTGCCATGGCCGACTTCACTCCCAGCTTTCTGAGTACTGAGGATTTACTCACCCATCTACAGTGGCGCTATGCCGTCAAACAGTTCGATCCCACCCGTAAGATTTCCGCCACAGACTGGCAGACATTAGAACAAAGTTTAGTCTTAGCGCCGTCATCCCTCGGGTTGCAGCCGTGGAAATTTTTCGTCGTCACCACCCCTGAGTTACGATCGCAGCTACCCGAATTTTCCTGGGGACAAACCCAGGTGGTGGATGCCTCGCACCTGGTGGTGTTTGCCATTAAAACGGAAATTGATGATGCCTATATTGATCGCTATCTAGCACGCATGGCCGAGGTGCGGGAGATCTCGATCGCGAGCCTTGATCCCTTCGCGAATATGGCTCGGGGTTTCATCAACGGGCGATCGGCGGATGAGTTACAAGCATGGGCGAAGCTTCAGGTGTATATCGCGCTGGGTCAATTTATGACCAGTGCGGCTCACCTGGGAATCGACACCTGTCCGATGGAAGGGTTTATTGCTGCGGAGTACGATCGCATTTTAGGTTTGACCGCGAAGGGTTACGCATCGGTGGTGCTGTGTCCGGCGGGCTACCGTGATCCGAGCGATCGTTATGCCCATTTACCGAAAGTCCGTTTCCCGCAATCGGAGATGGTCGAGACGCTGTAGTTCTGTTACATCGTCGTTGAGTCGTTGACCCTCATCCCGACGCACATTTTTTATAGCCCCGTGACCGATCGCATCTCGACCAAAAACTCCAGGGTGCGACCGTGGGAGCTGCCAAACTTCAGCCGCATTCCCGGCTGAAGGATAATTTCCTGGTGGTGAACCTTGCGCCAGGTCGATCGCATCGCCACGAGGGTTCCATAGCGCGACCGATCGCGTAGCACATAGCTATGCTCACCGAGGCGATCCTGAGGCTGGCGGAAAAAGATTTCCGCGTGCTGGGACGACACCCAGCGTTCCGGGACAACGATATCGTTATCCTCCGTCCGCCCGACCCGCATCAAACCCCGCCGAATCGTCAGCCGCTGACCCTGTTCGCGATCGTGCAAATAGGCGTATTCCGTTTCCCCATCTCCAAAGCCCGTTTCGTCCGGTAACTCCGTCACGATCGGCTGACGGTATTCCAGCAAATGACCGTCAAATTCCGGGTGCATGTACAACACCGGCAGCGTCCAGGCCGGTTGATTAAATTTATAGATCGTCAAAAGCTGCTGACGGGCGATCGCCACGGCACTATCGATCGGCAAACCAGACACGATCGCCTGAGCCAGCGCCGCCGTAAAGCTGCGGGCTTCGTCATCGGCGATCGCATCGCGCATGGCGATCACCGCTGGAACTCCATGATGAATTAATGTCTCCGCAAGGCTACTGCGACGCAAAGCACGTCCTTGATGACAATGGCTTCGGGCTCCCCAACAGGCATTGATCAGCGCTAGTGACACGCACGATCGCACCAACACCTGTGCCAACTCTGCCCCGCTCAGGCGATATTCCGGACTCAGTTGCAGTTCACCCCCATCGGGAGCCGTGAGGCCATGACCGAGGTAGAGAAACACATGATAGTCACCGCGATCGAGACACTCGATCAATTCCTCGGGACTCGGCTGCACCAGGGTATCGATCTGGTAATTGCTCGTCGGTTCGTTCAGGCTAAACTCAGGTTGGGGCGGGTTGAAGGTTTGAGCCAGGGCTAAGGCTTCGGTGTGTAGCTCCAGCAAGGAACGATCGGCCGCATCATCCCCAATGACGATCACAAGCTTGAGTTGTTGAGTCGCCCTGCGCTGGGCGAGGGGCATCACATCACTGGAGGTGCGGCTAAAGGCCAAGTGGGGATCTAGCGCGATCGCCGGTTGACCCGGTTGGGGTGTGGCAATTTCCCAGGGCAGATTAATCACGTTGGCATCCCGCACATCCAGGGAAATCCGTAATTGTTCGCGCTGACCGAGAGCGATCCCCTGACTGAGTGCAAAACTACGCTGTAAACTGCCAGAAAATAACCAGCGCCACAACTGCAAGCCCAGCTCTTGCATTAAAACACTACCGTACCCGTTCGCCTGGGTCGGGTCGATCGCACGGGCGCTCTCTCGGCTGGCCTCCTCTGGATCGGTCTGAATTGGCTCACTGTTCTCATGAACAAATTTCAGCGCCGGTAGGGATGCATCGATCGAAAAAAAAGCCTGCCAGTCCTGCCAGTTACGGGCAATCTCAGAGGTACAGCGGGTGTCTTCATGGACATAACCACTCGACACCGGAGCGCGGACAACCCAGATTGCAAAATGACCGGGTTCTGCGTGGTTGAGTGCTTTGATCGCTAGACTCAAGCAAGGGCGTTCGGGCTGGGGCATTCGAGGGGCATTCGAGTTTAGGGTGACCTCAAGACCGTCAAAATCCTAGAAAACGCTGTTGAACCGCCGGGGGAACTGGACATCGAACAGCGTCTAAAGTGCGTCTGAGCTGGCTTGGGGGGATGAGAGTAAGGACGATTTTCGGATGGTTCTAGTGTATCGGTTTGGTGATCTGGAACGGTGAGATCGGGTTTAGGGCGATCGCCGATCACCCGAACACGGGACAACAGGGATAATCCGCAAAAATCCCAACCTCCGGATCGCGTGCGGCAACCCCGCCAGACACCGGAACCCACGATTCCTGCCACACCTATAGAGTTCGGTTAAGCTTTGGGGGGAGATGTATCGGAATATTACGGTTTGTTTGTGCGATCGGGAACACAGGCTGGGTGTGATGAAGATTAACATCATCCAGAGACTGACATCACGGCGTACGTGGCAACTATGTTTTAGGCTGGGCAATAGGGGCTGTGAAGACTCAATGAAAACTGTATCAAGTCTTCATGGTCGAGTTTTCACCTGAAGTAACGTTGCTTTACGAGTCTTGCTTCACGGATTTAGGGTGTGACGTCCTGAAAGGACGATCTAGCACACAGGAATCGTCTGTGAGGCTCATTGCCTCCCGTTCGACTTACGCGTGATGCTTGCTTTTCTGTCACTGAGAACGAGGGTAACTATGCCGAGAATGAGTTCTTTTCAGCCTGGAGATCGTCGCGATCTCGCCGATCAGAGCCGTGACTTTACATCCAGTGTAAAGAGAAGCTGCGCTGATGTTGCGCTAGAGCTGGAGGATGAGTTTAACATCGATAGCCCTGGTTATAACGTGAGTGTTTCCGTGGAATATGCGGATGCGCCAGACCTTGCAACGGGGAACAGTCGCCACACCACCGACCTCGTTCGGTTGTACCTGCAAGAGATTGGTAAGGTTGACCTGCTCGGACGTGACGAGGAGGTTTTTGAGGCGCAGCAGGTTCAGCGCTATATGGATTTATTGGAACAGCGCCAAAAAGCCGCAGCGGAGGATGAACTGTTGCAGCGTTGTGTGCAGCTTGTCCATGTTCGCGATAATCTCACCTCACGCCTGGGTCATCGTCCCTCCTTGGAGCGGTGGGCGCTGGAGGGGGGAATTGACCGATCGGAACTCAAACCCACCTTAGCCAACGGGAAACGTCGCTGGGCAGAGCTGGCGGGTCTGAGTGTTGAGGAACTGAATACGATTCAGGCGGAGGGACAACGGGCGAAAAAACACATGATCGAGGCGAATTTACGCTTGGTCGTGTCCGTCGCGAAGAAATACCAAAAGCGGGGTCTCGAACTGTTGGATTTGATCCAGGAGGGAACGATCGGCCTCGAACGGGCGGTGGAAAAATTTGATCCCACACGCGGTTATCGCTTCAGTACCTATGCGTATTGGTGGATTCGTCAGGGGATTACGCGGGCGATCGCGACCCAGAGCCGGACGATCCGTTTACCGGTACACATCACCGAAAAGCTCAACAAAATCAAGAAAGCACAACGTCAGTTTGCCCAGGAGCATGGCCGCACACCCAGCGTGAGTGATATCGCGGTGATGTTGGGGATGACGGCGGATCAAATTCGCGAGGTGATGCTGCGTGTACCGCGATCGATTTCTCTGGATGCCAAGGTTGGTAAAGAGAAGGATACCGAGTTAGGGGATTTGCTCGAAACAGAAGAGGCATCGCCGGAAGATCTGCTGGTACGTGAATCGCTGCAACGGGAACTTCAGCAACTGCTCGCGGACTTAAGCAGTCGTGAGCGGGATGTGATTCGGCTACGGTTTGGGCTCAGTGATGGTGTACCGTCCTCCTTAGCTGAGATTGGTCGCACGTTGGATCTGTCCCGTGAACGTGTCCGACAAATTGAGGCGAAGGCGTTACAAAAGCTGCGTCAGCCTAGCCGCCGTAACCGTGTGCGAGATTTTTTGGAAGAGTTGCAGTAGTGGCAGAGGGATAGGCAGGGCAAACGCACCCGTACCTGGTTCGATACTTGGGTCGATCGAGGTCGATTGATCGTCGGGCGCATTGCCCTGCGCCCCTACGAACAGGGCAGATCTGAGTGAGGATTTTTCGGGGTGATACCCCATCCGGTCTACAGAGCAGCGGTTCTCGATAAGCACTGAGCGGAGTCATTGGCGTAGCCTTCGCCAAACGATCAACGTAATTGTGCGACTCACTCAACCGGATTGGGTATCCCATCTTTTTAGTACCAGGAAGACATCCACATCCGTAGATCAAAAGCTTCACGCGAGAGGGGCAGACCGAAGAAAATCGGTGACCAAAAGAGAAAGGCCGCAAAGCAAATTAGGATCACGGTTGGCGCGATCGCCCGTAGGTGAAGTTCGGGGCGCTGCCAAACCCGATCGAGAACCCAGGCCAGTGCCAGAAAGCTAAACAGTGAGGCGCCCATGTAGTGATAAATGTAGGTGCAGCGTGACACCAACATCCACGGGAAGAAGTTCGCACCGTAGCCGATCGCGATGAAACTACCGACACTGAGATTGATCGGAGCAACCAAGTTCACCGCAGCAACAAGATGCACCTGACGCAGGCGATTGTCACGCCCGATACGCCACAACCACAGCACAACCACCAGCAGCGTGCCGCAGATCGCTAGGGTTGCAAACCACCAGAGAACCGGCGTACCAAAGGCGTGGACGTCCGTGACGAGATCCTGACCGTCCTGTTGCCACGTTTCAAAGTAGTAGCCGACCGGGCGCACCATCCACGGCCAGGAATACCAGGGTGAACAGTAAGGATGGGTATCGCTCACGTTACCGCCTAGGCGAGAGTGATACCCCATGATTTGCTGTTGCACTTCCCAAAAGTCGTATTTGGGCGCAATTTTGAGGTGGTAGACCCAGGATATGCGGTAGACGATCGCCGGGACGATCGCCAACGTGAGTGCAAACAGCGATAGCGGAATTCGTGCCGCACCGCGTAGGGAGTTATTGGCCGGAATGCGGGCGGTTCGTTGGGAGTGCAGTGTTGCCAAGAAGCCTGTTGGGGCGGCGGTTTCTGCTGCGGCAGTATCCTCTAGGTTGGACGACGTACTCGAAGGATAGAGGGGGGTTAGGGACGTCGTGGAAGGGGTTTCAGCGAACGATTCCGAATCATGCATGGCCTTCGGGGCTAGCCAACTGAGAATCAGCGCCAACCCATAAAACCCATAAACCGTCATTAGAAACCCGAGACCATTCCATTTGACGGCCCAACAGGCTCCCAAATTAATGCCAGCCAAAATCAGCCAGAGGGTGCGGCCATGACGTCGATCGACCGCCATCAGAAAGCAGATCAACCCCAGCAGGCCAAAGGTCAGAAGGTAGGTATTAATCAGGGCATAGCGGGATTCGACCAGCAGTAAACCATCCAAGGCCGTGAGCATTCCTGCGATGATGCCAAAGGACACCCGATGACCGATTTTATAGGCCAGAATGCCGACCCAGAGGGGGATAAATGTGCCAAAGGCAGCACCAATCCAACGATAGCCAAAGGATGAAATGCTTGAGATGCCTTCTGTGCCACTGCCCGCCTGTTGGATCGGTAAAAACTGAAAAATCCAGAGGCCGATCGCGATGATGTATTTGCCCAAGGGCGGGTGAACATCAAAAAATTCGATGCCTTTGAGGTAGTCGTAGCCATAGGTGGCGAAATAAACCTCGTCAAACACCGGCTCGTTAAAGCGTGAAAGTCCCCAAAACCGGCAAACGAAGGCAAAGAATAGGACGCCAAGCACGGCGATCGCGGCAAAACTGGTCTTAATGCTGGGTTTCATGAAGCCATACTGCATGAGCAGGTTCGGGGTGAGCGATCGATCAGCAATTAATTTTGATCGGGGTGTTGGGTGGGGAATGGTCTAGATGGGTTGAGACCTTTAGCGGGACGGGATGGCGGTTTCGATCGCATGAACCAGGCGATCGACACTATCCGTCACCGCGAGAGTGGCCATCGCCTGACGCATCTGAGCCAGGGTTTCGGGATGATTGAGCAAATCAAGCACTTCGATCGCCAGTTGATCAGCCTTCAGATCGGCTTGACGGTACATTCGCGCCGCGCCAGCCTCGACAAAAATTTCGCCATTGTAAAACTGGTGATCTTCCGCCGCGAAGGGAAAGGGGATCAAAATCGCCGGTGTACCGCTGACACTGAGTTCGGTCACAGCTCCGGCCCCAGCACGGGAAATGGCGAGGGTCGATCGTTGTAGTAGTCCGGCAATGTTGTGATAGAAGGGCAGTGAAATGTATTGTTCATGGGTGATCGACCCCGCATCCGGATCATTCTCACCCGTCAGATGGACGACCCAGGCTCCGGCTTCAAACCAGCGTGGCAAGCACTGACGCACCATTTGATTGACGGCAACCGCTCCCTGACTTCCCCCCATGACGGCAATCACAGGAACATCATCCGGGATCGCAAGATCCAGACCGATCGGCGTGAGAAATTCAGCCCGTACCGGTGTGCCGACGTGGATCACCCGTGGCGCTTCGACGCGATCGGCGGCTTCCGCGAATCCCACCGCAAGGGTATGGCACCACCGCCCACACACCCGAGTCACCTTACCCGGCAGGGCGTTGGATTCGTGCAGAATCGTGGGTAAACCGCGCAGACGAGCAGCGAGGATTGCCGGGGCTGCGATGTAGCCGCCCGTGGTGAGGACGGCATCAAAGCGATCGAGCAGCCGATAACATTGCCAAATCGAAAGCCCAAGACCGATGAGAGCTTTTACAGCCCCGATCAGCCCGCCCTGCAATCCGGAAACCGGAACATAGTGCAGCGGGTAGCGATCGCCGACCAGTTCCGTTTCCATGCGATCGTGAACCCCTAACCATTCGATCGTCCATGGCATCCCATCACGTGATCCCTGGGTTGCCAAACGTTCGGCGATCGCCAGGGCTGGAAATAAATGTCCACCGGTTCCGCTCGCCGCAACCAAGAGACGGTAGGGGGAGGAGGATGACGCAAGGGTCATAGAACTGGCATCGGTTGGGGCAGAAGAACGCTCGGGGGTCACGATATCGCACGCGATCGAGTCGCAGGGATTTGTACAATCAGGATTGAAGATGACGCTACCGCAAACCGTTGAGCAGCGAGTTAAAAGACCCGACATCACGACGTCAGACCATGCTAGAACTGGTCTTACAGGCAATCGTGATTTCAAGCATCCTCACATCGTTAGGCTGAGGGGGGTCAATGGTAGCCTCAGTCCAGAACTTTACCCTAAAAGATGAGCGCTCATGAGTAACGGTGGAATATTTCGGCACGGAATGCCCAAGGTGGGGTGTGACTCAGAGCCTAACGTCGGAGGTAATTCGGGACGTGATTCGGGGCGGGATTCAGCCGGGAAGGTCACACAGGCTGGGAGTGGCTCCTGGGGACACAGCGCCTTCCGGAATTCGATGATGGCGTTGATTTTAACGATCGGTGGGACGATCGCGGGATATGTTGCCCCAGTTCAGGCCGAGTCCCCCGCCTCAGCTCCCGAGGATTTGATCCAGACGATCGATCGCCTCGAAACCGCTGCCAATGATCGCAATCTGGAGGGTTTGATGGATCTGTATGCCTCAAACTTTGAGCATGATGACGGGTTGAATCGTCGCGACCTGCGGAATGCGATCACGGAGTTTTGGAATCGCTACTCAACCCTCAATTACGACATTGAGCTGATCGACTGGGAAGAAACCGCGACCGGCTACACCACAGAAACCGAAATCACAATTACGGGTCAGACCGCAGGCGATCAACCCTATCGACTGCAATCCGTCCTGCGATCGCGTCAAACCTTAGCTCACAATCGCCTGGTGCATCAAACCACCCTCGAAGAAGCCAGCACACTATCGTCAGGGCAGTCTCCCCCGACCGTGCGGGTTCAACTGCCAGAGGGCGTGGCTCCTGGCGATCGCTTTGAATTTGATGCGATCGTGCTTGAACCCCTGGGCAATACCTTTTTGCTGGGTGGTGTGCTGGAAGAAGCGGTGGACGTCGCTCTGGATCGCGATCCAGCGTTCATCGAACTTCAACCCCTCAG
>RDYZ01000315.1 GCA_004293855.1 Oscillatoriales cyanobacterium
TCGGTCTCCCCTTCTCCCTTTTTTGGGAGAAGCGATGCACTGAGCTGGTCGAAGTGGGGCTGGGGGATGAGGGACAATTTGCATAAACGGGATGCTCCCCCACCGCTGCTTCAACAAACTGGTCTGTAGCATCACCAGAAACGCGCGAATCTCAATCCAATTTACCCGATCAACCCGATCAATGAGATCTAAGATTGATCAATTGATCTCCGGTTGATCAGGCTGTAAATTCCGCGATGCAACCGCGCAGAGTGAATCGTTCAAGACTCTTGCGATCGGGATGCTTCCCAACCATACTTACACTGATTCATCCTGAGCCTGTCTCTGATCGAGCCAGCATTTGATCAGGGTTTTTTAAAATTACTGATAGTTTCGGTTTATGTTAGCCCCCTAATGGATTGTGTCAAACTCAAACCTTTTGACGTTTATCCTTCTGACTAAGCAATATCTTCAAGCTAGCGTCAGATTAATACGTTCCAAACGCCACCGCTTAGAAATCGGATTGACCGCAGTGGTTCTAGCCATAACGTTCGGGGGAACACAGCTTGGCATCTTTGAGTTAGGGGAATGTTTGCTCCTCGATACCTACATGCGCCACCGCCCGATCGTCGAGCCAGACCCGCGCATTGTCCTGGTAACCATCAATGATCAAGACCTATTTGATAATCTGAACCAGCCCTCGGCTAGCACCTGGCCATTACCGGACGATGTCATCGTTGAAACGGTTCAAACCATCAATAAATATCGCCCTAGGGTGATTGGCCTCCATCTTTACTTAACCCAAAGTAATGACGCCGCACGAACATCCCTGAAAAACCTCATTAAAACGACTGAAAACCTGATTGGAATGGAAAAAGTGGTGGGGGCATTACGTGAAACGCCCTCACTATTTCCGCGCGAGCAATTAGCTATGTCGGATATGGTGCTAGATCCAGATGCTAGTGTCCGGCGTGCTTTGGTGAGTATTTACGATAAAGATGACAAAACCTATCTGAGTTGGGGAGCGCAATTAGCTGTCGAATACCTCGCAACTCAATCAATTAAACCGGTTGGTCAAGATAATGGTGATGTTCTGTTTGGTCAGGCGATGATTTCACGTTTAGAACAGGGAGACGGGGGGTATTCGCCCCAGGTTGATACCGGTGGGTTTCAAATTATGATGCATTATCGCGGCGACCTAGATGCCTTTACACATATTCCCTTGCGGGATGTGCGTGCGGGTAATTTTGACCCGGATTTATTCCGCGACAAAATCGTTGCGATCGGTCCGATATCCCCTTCACTCAAAACAGAATATCGCACCCCAATTCTCTCGAATCATTCCACTATTCAGGAGCGAATCCCAGACCCAAAGCAGCTTGAACCTTCGGCGACATTGCAGGATTTATCGCAGGATGCGGATACAGGATTTGATGAACCCAGGAACAAACCCGCAGTCCCCAACGATCGGCATCTCATGTCGAGTTTTCTGATTCACATCAACCTCACCAGTCAGTTGCTCGATAGTGCCCTCTTCGGTCACCAGGGTCTGACTCCGGTTCCCCCGTGGCTGAAGTGGGGTTGGGTTGTGGTGGGGGCTAGCATCAGAGTGTTGCGCGATCGCAGCTTGCCCGGATCGCGGCTGGGGCGACTCAATCCGATGATGTCGATCCTTGTGACCAATGGCCTGTGGAGCGTGACCGTCCTGTTGGCCATGCTCGGGGTCGGTTATGCGGCGTTTTGTCTGGGTTGGTGGTTACCCACCATCGCCCCGATCGTCGCCTTTGGGATGGCGACTGGTTTGCAGCTCACCTACCACAGCTATCGCCTGTATCGTCTCGCCTCCTACGATGCGCTAACCGAAGTGGGCAATCGACGCCTCTTCGATCTCAGCCTTGTGGAACTTCGACGCCGGAGCCTCACCAAGCGCCAACCGCTCGCCCTAATCCTGTGTGATATCGATTGGTTTAAGGCGTATAACGATACCTATGGACATCAGCAGGGTGACCAATGTCTCAAAACTGTCGCTCAGGCGATCGTGCGTGTGGTTCGTCACAGCGATATCGTCACCCGATACGGCGGCGAAGAATTTGCCATTCTCCTCCCGAATACCACCACAGCTCAAGCCACAACGTTGGCAGAACGCATTTGTCGCAGTGTGCGATCCCTGAAGCTGGAGCATCAGGGATCGAAAGCAGAAACCTACGTCACCCTAAGCTGCGGAGTTGCGGTATGGTGTCCCGATTTAGCGGGACACACCCTCGATTTTATTGAAGCTGCCGATCGAGCCCTTTACCGCTCCAAAGCCCAAGGACGAAACACCTGGCAACTGGAAACCCACTGGCAAGATGAGCTCACACCCGACCCCCAATCAACTCATTCCTCGATAACCTCTAGCCGACGCAACGACCTAGACGATTAGAGTCGCGATCGGGCGCACACCTTCGCTAATCCCTAGCATTCACGTTAGAGAGCATCGCGATCTTCGCGCCGGGGAACGTCAACCTTGTACCCGCCTTAAGTTTTGGGAACTATCATAAAAGCCAGAGTGAGGTTTAAATTTCCCCCCGCACGCTGATGTGATTTTCCGCACTGCCAGAAACCTATTCAGACCCTAATATTTAGTGCCTAAAGTTGGTCTAGGTTGATAACAGCGAAAACTATTCATAACTGTATAACTATCAATAGTTGCATTAAATGTATCACAACTTTCACAAGAATATAAAGGCAATCCTGGTCACCCTAAGACAGCGAATGATCCCCCAAGTCAGCATGATGGTTGGGGCTGGGGTCGGTCTGATTCTGGCCTCCTCTGAAAGTTTTATCGGTCTATCGCAGGAATCCTTAATGCTCAAGACACAAGCGGATTTACGAGTGGGAGTGTATGCGAATAGACCTAAGATATTTCTAGATGATGCCGGACAGCCGCGTGGGTTTTGGATTGATCTTTTGGATGAAATCGCCACACGAGAAGGTTGGACCCTAGACTATATTCCCTGTAAGTGGGAGGACTGTTT
>RDYZ01000017.1 GCA_004293855.1 Oscillatoriales cyanobacterium
CTGCGATGGCGATACGATTTTGATGCAGATTGAACAGGTGGGCGATGTGGCCTGTCACACCGGAGCGCGGAGCTGCTTTTTCACCGCCGTTCCCACCTCCATCTTTGATGGACACGGTGCGATCGCGCCTGACGCCCCCTGATCGGTGCGTTCGATCCTCGATGGATGATTGCGGATTGCGGATTACTGATTGCGGATCGATCGCAGGTCAATGATCCGTCTCCCCCTCGCCTCACCTGTTCTCGTTCCCCTACCTTCCCGTTTGAGAGGTTCCCCCTTGAAACCCCGCTCGTTTTGATTTTTAGCGTCGTCCTCATCGTCGCTCAGATTTCTAGCTCGGCCTCCGTTGCGATCGCCGCTGAACAGACGACGATCGCGCAAACCCCCACCCAACCCGCCGAGACTGAACCCACGGAAATCGAAGCAACCGAGGCGATCAACACGACGGACAGCAGCACCACAACCACCGAAAGCACCATCATCACCACAGAATCCGGCCTACAGTATCGCAAAATCGTGGAAGGAACCGGCGCACAACCCCAGCGCGGCAACTCCGTCCTGGTTCATTACACCGGCACGTTGGTCGATGGCACAAAATTCGATAGCTCTCGCGATCGCGATCGTCCGTTTTCCTTCAAGGTTGGTGTGGGTCAAGTGATTCGTGGCTGGGATGAAGCCCTGAGCCTGATGCATGTTGGCGATCGCTGGGAAGTGACGATTCCGCCCGAACTGGGCTACGGCCAGCGTGGTGCGGGTGGCGTCATTCCCCCGGATGCGACGCTCATTTTTGACGTTGAACTCCTGCGTATCGGCAGTTAAGCCCGCTGGAACACTCAATGCCAAGGTGAGGCCGTTCAGCTTCAGCTTGCCTCGGGCAAACGGTTTCGTATCGGCACAGACGAACCCGCAGCCCTCAAGTCAGCGATCGATCGCGCAATCTTGGCGATCGCGGATTGAAATCACAGCGTAATCCGCGATCGCCCCCTTAAAATGAGAACCGACGCAGAAGTCCCACTTTTATCAGGAGCCGTCGCTATGGCAGCGCTCAGGAGACCGCGAGAAGTCGGACATCTTCAGCAGCTTGCATGAGTCCTGAAAACTAAATCTAGTGATCTCCGACTGAACCATCAGGGGTTTCAGCGATTTTCTGTCATGAACTTTTCTAAGTCTGATTTAAATTCGGAATCGTCCGACCATTCCGATCGTCAATCCGCATCCCAAGCCTTTCTTGATGCCCTCGCATCCCTAGATGAAACCTTTGGGGATGCTGGTGCGCTGGATTTAACACCGGACACCTCGATCGCGAAGACCTCCCGACCGTCGCCCGCCTCACGGGTGGCCCGTAAACCGATCACCGGTTCTGATTCCACCACAGAGCCTTAAACCTCAGCACCCTTTGGAGTGTTTCCCAAGCGTGACTTCGATCCAGCAGCCCACAGCACCGCCCGAACGTTTCATCAAACGCGGCCAGGGTTGGCAGTTGGGCTGGGATGCGGGGGCAGCGGAGTTTTGTGGTTTGGTGGGTGACGATCGCTGGGCGTTTGAGCTGACCCGATCGGAACTGGATGATTTTTGTCGGTTGGTGCAGCAGCTCGCCGAGACGCTTCAGGCGATCGCCACTGAGCTCATGGAAGATGAGCGAATCGCCTGTGAAGCGGAAAGCGAAACCCTGTGGATCGAAGCGGAGGGCTTTCCCGATCGCTACACCCTCCATGTGATTTTGCAGACTGGGCGGCGCTGCGAAGCCTTTTGGGATGAAACTGCCGCCCGAGAGCTTACCGTCGCGGCCCGCAGCGTTCGTGTCTTTTCTGGATTGGTGTAGCTGCTACGGTTGATCCGGTTCCATGCCCGCACCCGATCTACTCCGAGCCCGATCCAGCACAGCCGGACGATCGGCTAAATCACACGGTTGACCACTGTCCAGACCCGGCGATCGGATCGCACCTGAGGAACCGTCACGCGCTTAAACCCCGTAATAAACGGACGCCCCTCAATGTCCCAATACAGCGGACTGAGCCGATCGGCAATATCACGTAAGGCCCGCACCTCCTGAGCGAGCTCGATCGCGATCTCGTTAATCCGCTCGGCGTGGCGTTGCGCCTCCAGTTTTCCCTGTTCAATCTCGTTGCGGATCTGTGCTTCACGCGAATCTGCGATCGCCAGCAGTCCCGCTTGTTTTTCTAATAGTTGTGCTTCGAGCGCTGCGATCGCGTCATCAATGCCTTTTAACTCGGCGGACTGTTCGATCGTCAAGCGTGCCCGATCGCGGCACGCTTGAACAATATCATCCGGGCGATCGCTGGTTTGCACCGGCGCGATCGCTTGGCAGAGGGTCGCCCGTTCCACTTGGAGCGATCGAATATAATCGCGAAGTTCCTGAATCTCGGTCTGAAGGCTGGGCATAGGATACTAACAAGTGCGATCGGAGGAATGACCCTCAAGTTCGACGGTCTGCCTTCACTTTAGAACGTATCGTGTCCGCTCATCCTCTTTCACACCTCACGTTCCGCAGGATGCTTTAGTCACTGATCGCCGCCGCGACAATCTCGTGAATGGCGCTACAGACGGCTTCGACCCGAGCGATCCCTAAGCCGGGAAACAGGGGCAACGACAGAATTTCATGACAGAGCGCCTCAGCATTGGGAAACGCGCCTTCACTGTAGCCCAGATGCAGATAGCCCGGTTGACGGTGACAGGGGATTGGGTAGTGAATACCCGTGCTGATGTGCCGATCGCTGAGGGCATGGCCGAGAGCTTCGCGGGTAATGGGGGATCGATTGCTCAGGTGCAGGATGTAGAGGTGGTAAATGTGGCCGACCCCGCTCTCGTTGCGGAGGGGCGTAATGCCGTATTCGGCTAGCGGAGCGAGGAGGCGATCGTAATGGGCGGCACAGGCATTGCGATCGCGATTCCATTCCGCCAGGTGTGGCAGTTTAACCTTCAGAATGGCCGCCTGAATCGTATCCAGACGGCTATTCGTTCCCTGTTCCGTGTGCAAATATTTTTTCGGGGCGCCATAGTTGCGGAGGGTTCGCACATTGTCCGCCACGCTGGCGTCACGGGTGACCACCATGCCGCCGTTACCAAACGCACCGAGATTTTTAGCCGGGTAAAAACTGTAGGCAGCGGCTTTACCGATCGACCCGGCCACGTAACCATCCCGTTCCGCAAGGTGGGCTTGAGCGGCATCTTCAAAAATGATCAGGTGGTGGCGGGCGGCGAGATCGATGAGTTGTTGGGGGGGGACGAGCTGACCGTACAGATGTACGGGGACGATCGCCTTCGTTTTGGGAGTGATCGCCGCTTCGGCAGCGTCGAGATCGATCAAGGCCGTCTGACGATCGCAATCGACAAACACCGGTGTTGCGCCGGTATGGATCACCCCGATCACCGTGGCAATAAAGGTATTGGCGGGAACAAGCACCTCATCACCAGCACCAATGCCGCAGGCTTGTAGCCCCAAGGCGATCGCATCCGTGCCACAGGCCACGCCCACGCCATAGGTGGCGCCGCTCGCCTCGGCAAAGGCGGCCTCGAATTCCCGCACATCCTGCCCCAGAATAAAGTCACCGCGCGATAACACCTGCTGAATCGCGGCCTCAAATTCCGCCGCAAGCGGTGCGTGCATCGGCTCGAAATCAACAAACGGAATTGGGTTGGTTCTAGCCGTGGTACTGGGTGCGTTGGCGGTTGGGGTTGAAGTCACGGTAAAAGCCCTTGGGGTATGGGGTGGGGCGGAATACATGGGTAGGCCGATCGGGCAAAAAATCGCACCATGACGGGTGCGTTTTTAAATGCTAGCCCGATTTATTTAAATCGCCCTCTGGCACCTGGGAACCGCAATGTTTCCTCACGAAAGCGTGGGTCGATCGGTCTGGATTTAGCGCAAAAACTGGTTCCGATCGCGCACCAATTTTTCGGTCAGTTCCGCCAGTCGATCCAGTTGAGGCTTAAGCTGTTCCGCCTGTTGGCGATAGGTGCGTTTCCGATGCAAGGCCGCCCGCGCGAGGTCATCCCGTCCCCGTGTGACCGCCTGTTTCGCGATGGTATCCCAGGCGTTGAGCTCGCGCACCACCTGGTTATAGTGCGGCTGGATCTCATCCCAGGACTGTTTAATACTGCCCAGCGCCCCGTCGAATAGCTCGGCGGCTCCTGGCTGACCTTCGAGCGATCGAAAAATCTCCCGCTCTAGCTGATCGGGCTGCATATTCGCCACGATCGGCGCAAACTCACGCACCTGACGACTGGAACTAATCCCGGTTTTGCACCAGGTCGCGAAATGCTCACAGTTATTCAACAGGAGGTTATATTTTTGCTCACCGATCCGGCTACGAGCCCGTTGCACCGCACTATCGGCAATATAACAGGTGGCATACTCGCGTTTGTGAATGCGACCCCCCTGGGCGAACTCCTCGATCGAAGTTTGACGCACCGTCGCCTCTGCCGTGCGTTTGGAATAGTGAATCACCGTCCCATCCCCCGCATCGATGCCGTGATGCTCGTAGACACCGTCGAGCTGAAGCCACGGGCGAATGACGTAAAGCTGATCACCGTAGGCCATAACGGGTTGCGATCTCCTCTTTAAAGATCTTCAATATTGGCGCTGATGATGCGTTGTTGCTCCGGGGTTAGGATCGCAGCCGCCTGAAACCCGAAGACCTGCACAATAAACTCAAGCTGTGACTCCTGTTGATCGGACAGGTTCATCGCTTTGACCGCTGCCTCAAAATCGCCACCGCTCCGATCGAGCGTCGTTTGAAACTGGGTTTGTTGCTCGATCGAAATCACGGTGACGACTTGTGCACGGGTCGCATCAACCACACTGTAGAGCTGGGTGTATTGCTCCGTTGACAGGTCGATCCCCTCCATCACCGGTAGGGCCGTGACCGTATCGAGCAAGGCTTGCGTGCCAAGGCCCGGAGCCTCCGCACCGCTATTTTTGAGGGAAAAACTGGAGGCGGCTGGACTGGGAGCGGCGATCGCGGCGGGCAGAATGGCGATCGAGCTAGAAAGGGCGATCACAGCGGCCAAGGAGTGGAGCAGACGAGCGGGTTGGATCGACATGGTGGAGGAACATCCGATAAGGTGTGAGCCAGGACAACGCGAATTTTGGCTGGGGGATCGGTTCTAGCGGATGACACCCAGGTTACCCGTGACCGTCCCGTCCGATGGCGCGATCGTTCTGCTTTTTTTTAGCATTACCTATGAATCACTTCACCACGATGCAGACTGTTTCACGACTGGTACGCGGACTGTGCGACCAGTTACGCGATCGTTTACAACGATGGGTCACGATCGCTGGGATCGTCATAGCCGTGGCCGGTAGCGGCGTGGTGGCCGTACCCCAGGCGATCGCGGCGGACTTTGCGATCGCACCGGATGCGGATCTCAGTCGTGGCGCAGCGGTGTTTGAAGCGACCTGTGCAGGCTGTCACGGGAATGGTGGCAACATCATACGACGCGGCAAAACCCTCAAAGCACAGGCATTAACGCGCAACCAAGTGGATAACTTGGAGGCGGTTAGCGCGATCGTAACCCAGGGCAAGGGCATCATGTCCGCCTATGGCGATCGGCTATCCGCCGATGAAATCCGGGATGTGGCATCCTATGTACTCGATCGTGCCAACTCCGATTGGAAATAGACGATCGTGGCTAAACTGCGATCAGTTTGGGGATCGCCAGATTGCGAACCCCAGATTGCGAACCCCGTCGCGTCTAATCCTTGGCGATCGGCAACAGCCACGCCAACACCACACTGACCAAAATTGCACCTTCCAAAATCTGCAAAAAAACGGGTAGACGCTGCCATTCCAGCGTGAGGGTCGCCATCCCCTGCCACCAGTGGCGCACCTGATCCGCCCAGCGGGTGGGGCTATCCACTGGGCGATAACTCCAGCGCCAGATCGATTGCAGCAGAGGAACACCACCAATGCGAGCCGCCATCAGGGTATGCGCTGCAATACAGACGATCAGGATCACCCACGACACCAGATGGGCGGAGTACCAAAAATGATGTAACTCGCCCTTGGGTAACCAGGTTTCATCCATCATTTTTCCCGAGAAGACCGCAAAGGCCAGGGCGATCAGGCTCAGGGTATTGGTGAGGCGGTGAAGGTTGTAACGCCCGATCGGCTGATCCAGGTGTTTCAGTTGAGCGATCGAGTCCGGTTGAATCAGGCGTCTGGCTCCCCGATGGCACGCATAAACCAACAACAACGGCAGCATGAGGAGGGTATAAACCCCGAAAGTTCCGTGTATGCCTTCAATATCCTTGAATTCTGGTAAAAAATAGCCCCAACGGCGATCGAACGTATCGTAAGTCCAGTAAGCGGTCAGGATTGCGGCGATCGTCACAATGCCGGTGATCCCGTGCAGTAGGCGCAACAAAAAAGGCTGGTAGGGCTGATGGTGGGTGGGCATTGTTTGAGTGGTGGAGTGGAGCGAAGAATCTGAGCGGTTGTGGTCACAACTAATTATCCCAAGAGTCTGACCGATCGTTCCAGTTGAAGCTCACTCTGTCCAGCGTCGCAACAAATTCGCCTGGGATTTGGCAATCAGATCAAATTCGGCGGTTTTGCCGTCGCGGGCAAACAAACTGCGTTGGGCCGTGTCCAGATCAAATAAAATTTCCCGTTGGCTGGCATCACGCACCCAACTTTGCACCCAACCCACGACCACAAGCCGATCGCCCCGCGTCACCGGGTCCACTCGATGCAGTGTGGTGGCGGGATAGATAATCGCCGACCCCGCGTCGAGTTTGTAGCCTTGTTCGCGATCGGCACTTTCAATCACCAACTCCCCCCCATCGTATTCACTCGGTTCACTCAAAAACACCGTGAGGGATACGTCGGTACGATGGCCCTGCATCTGGGCATTATCGACGTGGCGACCATAGGACATCCCGACACTGTAGCGACTCACGAGCAGCGAATGAATCACACGGGGCCGTACTGCCGCTTGAAATAACGGATGTTGCCAGAGTGCTTCCCGCACGGTTGTTTTAACCTGCGTCCCGATCGTATCCTGTGCCGCCAACTGTTCATTTGCTTTCACGGATTTGGCGTGCCACCCAGCGGTCAATTTACCATCGATAAACTGGGCAGCAGCTAGCCGATGACGAAGATCCGTGAGTGCCTCAGAGGTAAGGAGATTGGGGAGTTGAAACAGCATGGTTCGATGGGAATTACAGCTTCAGCTCGATCGCCGACACCAACGAGAGGACTTCACTCGGATCAGCAACGGGGGTAGCCGGTGGGGTGATCGTCGGCCAAATCGTGAGGAGCTGTTTGAGGCTCGCCTCGATCGAGCTGCGGGTGTCAGCATCCAGCTTGTCACTGACCATTCCAAACAGTTCATTGGCGTAGATCACAAAACCACGGGAATCTTGGTATTCGATCGGCTCGACAAATTTACCGTCAATGATCGACGCTTGATACTCCTTCGCCGCCACTTTTAAGATGCCCACGATCGCCGGAAGGACAAACTCGGGCGATTCCAACTTCTCCGCTGGAATGGCTGCGATCGCACCATCCACTTTGGCCACCGCCGCGTCAAACTTTTCGGCCACCGCCGGGTCTTCCGGTGTTGTTTTGATCAGATCGAGCAGCTCAACAAACGAATTCTGAAAAGGTTCGACCCCCAGCGTTGCCAGATGGTCCTCCACGCTACCGTAAATTTCCTCACCCGGATGACCGACATGCTGCTCCACTGCCGCATAGTCCTTGTTCGCGAGGAGTTCTTTCGCCGCCACCAAGTGACCTTTCATCAATCCCAAGCTGACCAGATAGTCCTCATCACTCTGAACGCTGCCACTGTGGCTACCGCTCTCGCCGCCTTCACCACCTTCACCGCCTTCACTACTCTCAGGGGTTGGCGTTGCTTTGACCTCCGCTTCACCCCCTTCGCCACCTTCACCGCCCTCAGCCGAGTCAACTTGTTCGGTTGTATTCGTCTCAGCAGCAGGATCATTGCCCGGTGTTCCGCTGGGGCTACAGGCGATCGTCGTTGTCGCTAGCCCCAGCGCGAGAAAGAGTTCAATGGGCTTGACGGAGGTTAAACGCTGCATTTTTGCTAAAAGTTCTCAATAGTTAGTATCGGATGAATAGACTATCACTCATGATATTTGATTGCAATAACGTGATGGCTTCCAATTCGGCCTTGGAATCGCCACCCCGATCGCCGCCTCACGATCGAGCCACCACCTCAAACATGCCCATACAGCCAAGGTCTGCAATGTGATCCTGGTGCGGGTGAAACATGTATTTGCCGAGGTAAGGATAGGAAAATTCTAGGATGTGACGTTCGGCAGTTCCCATGGTGATCACATCGGTATTGAGCGTCGGCTGGAGCGATCGCCCGGTGGGGAAAACATCGAATAGGTTGGCGTGTAGGTGAAACGTGACCGCACTGTCAAACTCGATCATGCTGACCAAATAGATCCGGATGCGCTGATTTTGGTAAATCCGAATCGGGCGATCGCGAAAGGCATTGGGAATGCCGTTAAAGGCGTAGATATTGTTGTGTTGATCATCGTCGAGGTCATAGCCCGCCATCACTAACACCAGCTCATCCGCCGCTGGCCGTCCTCCCGGTGGATCAACAATGAGCAGACCGTATAACCCTTTGCTCAGGTGTCGGGTGACGGGTGAAATATGGCAGTGGTATGGATACAAACCGTATTGATTGACATCAAATTCATAGACGAACGTTTCGCCGTGACGCACGGGTTTAACGCCGTCCATCTCTGCGGGATGCACCCCATGCAGATGGATCGTATGGCCGTGAGCATCGGCATTGTGGAAAAGAATGCGAACCCGATCGCCCTCGTTGGCGCGTAGGGTCGGCCCTGGAAGGCGATCGTTATAGATCCAGCTCATAAAGGAAATGGCGCTATTGAGCTGAATCGGCACGCTCTTGGCGGTGATCTCGAAAACGCGCACGGTTCGACCCTGTTCAACCCGGATGGTTCCAAAGTCAAACTCTCGCAGGATCTGATGCGTATTAAAGGGGTTATCCAGAGCAGAGGGTTGATCCTCAGGAGGGGGAACGAGGTCACGCTTGGGCCGAGAGGGTTGGGTAAGTTGTCCCAGACCGGCAAGGGCGGCAAGGGTCGATCCGGTTGTAATCAGACCAGCGGTGAGCAATTGGCGACGGGTGACAGGAGGCATAGGATCGATTGAGCAAGGGGATCGGTTCTGCGATCGGATATCAAAGCAACCCGCTAGCAGCACAAGTGAAATCGCAGGTGAATCAGTCTGAAATGCGTCTAGCGTAGTATAAATATATGTTTTTTATTGAGATTTTAAGTCATTAAGTTATCGCTAGTTATCATGACCTGGCAGATATAACTAGCGATGACTTAAATGGACAGGGAGTGATCACACGGTTAAAAGACAAAGCTCTCCACCACGAATGTTTTCCTGCTGATCTGCAATTTGATCGCGTTTTTTTTGGGAATGAGAATCATTCTCGTGTTAGCTTGGTAGGCGATCGTGGTTACCTTTGCTTCGGAAATTGTTGAGCCGTGGGCGATCAGGGCGTTGGAACCCTGTGCTGTCGATGGGCTAGTTCGTGTAAGGAACATTAATTTGAGGAGTATTGTGCTGTGACTTTACGTTTTGAACCGTGGATGAGTCGAGATTTAAAGCAAGTTTCCGGTCAGGCGTCACCTGGGGTCGATCGGTGGACTCTGTTGTCGTTGCTATTGGGCGTCTTGGCCTCAACAGCGCCAGCCCAAGCGGAACCTGTATCGAGTGTGGATGGGATGGAAGCTCCAGTAGCAAACCGGACAGTAACCCACCTTGATCTCGGAGTGATGGAACCTCTGACTCAAACCCTAAGTCAGGTCACCGCCGTCTCACAGCTTGCGGATGTGCAGCCCACGGACTGGGCGTTTCAAGCGCTGCAATCTTTGGTCGAGCGTTACGGCTGCATCGCGGGCTATCCCGATGGGACGTTTCGCGGCGATCGCGCCCTCACCCGTTACGAATTCGCCGCTGGCCTGAATGCGTGCCTTGACCAAATTTTGGCGCAGGTTGGCGGGGATGGGCTTGATCTCGGTGATCTGGCGACGATTCAGCGTCTACAAGCTGACTTTGCCGAACAGCTTGCTAGTCTACGCGGTCGGGTCGATAGCCTCGAATCGCGCCTCGAGACGATCGAAGCGCAACAATTTTCGACCACCACCAGGCTTGAAGGTGCGGTAATTTTTTCGCTGTACGGCATTGCAGCGGGCGATCGAGCCGATGGAACGAACGCCGATCGGGTCACAGGCTTTGGTCACCGCACCCGCCTGGAATTTCTTAGCAGTTTTAGTGGTGAAGATCAGCTCCTGATCCGACTGCAATCGAGCAATATTCCTGGCTTTGGCGGCGAGCTGGGCACACCCGAAGGCGACCTGTTCTACGCGGACGATAACGGCAGCAATGTGGAAATCGACGCCCTGAACTACCGATTTCCGATCGGTGACAAGCTGAACGTTCTCCTCGCGGCGAATGCAGCGGCCTCCGATGATTTTGCCAGCACGGTGAATCCGTTCCTGGATGGGGATGGCAACAGCGGCGCATTGTCACGTTTTGCCACCCGTGCTTCCATCTTCTACCTGATCGAACAATCGGGTATTGGTCTCGAATATGCCCTTAGCGATGATTTCACCCTCAGTGCAGGCTACTATGCCGCCAATGCCGCCGATTCAGCTCCCGGATCAGGATTATTCGATGGCCCGTTTGGAGCCTTAGGTCAATTGGCCTTCCATCCGAGTGATGACTTTGAACTCGCGTTAACCTATTTGCGTTCCTACGGTCTGGAAACCGGTACGGGTAGCACGCTCTCGAATTTCGGCTCATTCCTCACCGATCGCTTTGGCGAAACAGCAGCGGTGTCGAGTGATGCCTTTGGGGCGGAAATGTCGTGGCAGTTGGCGGACTGGGCGGCCTTGGGCGGTTGGGTTGGCTACGTGAAAAGCAAAACCACCCAGGCGATCGGGCCGATCGATTCTGGCGCTGAGATTGAGAGCTGGAATTGGGCGGTCAGTTTGGCGTTTCCCGATCTGTTCGGTGATGGCAATCTGGCCGGGATTCTCGTCGGTCAGGAACCGCGCGTGACCACCGTGAGCGACAGTCTCGATCGAGCTGGAATTAGCCAAGATCAGGACATCTCGCTCCATCTGGAAGCGTTTTATTCATGGCAAGTTGCCGACGGAATTACGATCACGCCCGGTCTGATTTGGCTAACAGCGCCAAATCATAACCACCATAACGATGACGTGGTGATGGGTGTGATTCGGACGACGTTTAGTTTCTAATCGTGTCTACTTTGAATCACGGTGTTGTGAATCGAGATGCGGCCCGGAGAGCCGTAGTCGAGGCCGACGGGTCAGCCGTTTTAAACCCGTCGATCGCCTCGTCCGTTTGCGCCACATCCAAGTCAAACCAAAAGGTTGTCCCCACCCCAACCTCGCTGACCAAGTGAATGCTGCTGTGGTGCTTGTCGATGATGTTGCGGACGATCGACAGCCCGAGCCCGGTTCCTTCGAGGGTGTGAACGCGATTTTCCACGCGGAAAAAGCGATCAAAAATCGCCTCACGATCATCCACATCAATTCCGATCCCCGTATCCGCAATCTCAATCCGCACATGTTCCGGCGTTGTCCCCCGAGTCTGGGATTCCGCTTCGAGGCGATAGGCACGAATTTTGACGCGGCCACCGGTTTCGGTGAACTTGAGCGAATTTCCCACCAGATTGGCGAAGACTTGCAGCAACAAATCGTAATGGGCGATCGCCAAGGGCAAATTATCTTCGATCTCCGACTCCAGTTCGATGCCTTTGTCGCGAGCATTGAGCTGGTAGGTGCGTAGGGTTTGTTCGATCGGTTGGGAAATGTCGATCGGTTCGAGGTGATAGATCCGGCAGGATTCCAGGCGCGAGAGATCCAGAACATCGTTCACCAAACGAGTCAGGCGATCGGTTTCATTATTTGCCGTTTCGAGGAAATCATGGCGCTCTTCTGCCGACAACTCATCGCCGTACTCGTAAAGGGTTTCAATAAACGACTTGATGTTAAACAACGGTGTGCGGAGTTCGTGCGAAATATTGCTGATGAACTGGCTTTTCGCTTCATTCAGCTCCACCTCGCGGGTAATATCCTGCACCGTGATCGCAATGCCCTTAAGGTTTGTGCCGGAGGGGTCGAGCACGGTGGACACCAGAATCCGAATCGTGCGGCGCACCGGCTCCGTCGTCACCACCCGAAATTCGCCCCCCTCGCGATGACCTCGGGCAATTTTGTATAGCGGACGGGTTAACTCTGCCTGGACGGAGGGCGGGAAAAGGTCGATCGCATGTTTGCCCAGATAATCCGCGTGTAGATCCCAGCCAAAAATCCGTTGGGCGGTGGGATTCGCCAACACAACATTTAACCCGTCATCGAGCAGCAGCGCCCCGTCTGCCATTTTGACCACCAAGGTTTCCAACTTGGCTTTTTCGGCAGTCAGTTCTTCGATGTTCTGCTCCTTGTAGCGTTCGAGCTGACCGGCCATATCGTTAAAACTTTCGATCAGCTCGCCCAATTCACCCCCCAAGGGCAAGTCAATGCGCTGCTTAAAGTTGCCGGTGGCGATATTTTTGACACCGACCAGCAGTTCCTTAATCGGTCGGGTAATCGTCAACGCATTGAAGACCGCCCCCAGGATCACCAACGCCCAGATCGAGACAAACACCGCTGTGGTCACATCTCGCGTCAGATTGGAGGAGGCGACAACGGTGGGGTTGGGGTTGATGCCGATCGCCATCACACCCAGATTACGGACACCATCATGGAGCGGCACAAAAACATCGGTCACCTGACCGCCAGGGGATTCATGCTGCCGCACAAACGGCAGACCGCTTTGCATCAAATCGTCTGGAAGCTGAATGCGGCGCTTGATGCTGAGGGAATCTTTAACCGTCGGTTCAGAGTAGGGAATGCCAAAAAAGATTTCGCCGTCGTGATCGGCATAGATGATGTAGCGCACGCTGGAGGTGCTGGCGTAAAACTGGCTGGTGAAGCGGGCGAGTTCTTCGCGATCGTTGTCGGCGATCGTCTGGGTCACATTGGCGGCTAGCAGTAACCCCAAATCTCGCCCAAAGCGGGTGTCATTAGCCTGCGCGTTTTCTTGAATGCTATTAACTGCCCAAAAGGTAAGCCCACTCATGACGATCGACACGACGATCGTCGCTCCAGCGAGCAATTTTGTTTGTAACGTAAATTCCGCCCACCAAACCTTGAGCGTCTCGAACAGTGGCTTAAAGAAATTCAGCACGGCGCGGGGATTCTAGTAACAGAAACGTAGCAACAGGCAACAGGCGGAACCAAACAGGGCGTTGACCTGAGTTCCATCCATTGTGCCACGTTGACTTTTGAGTGATACGACCGTGGGTTACGATCCCAAGCCAATCCGTGCCGCCTGCCGGGGAAAATCTTCGGCACGACTGATGCGAATTCCTTGGCGGGTCACGTAGGCGACTTCGGGATAGAAGCGATCGGGATTTTGGGATGGAGCACGGGCCACGGTATCGGTAATCCGAATTTGGGTCGGTTCCATTTGCAGCGCCGCAACAATCGATCGGGCGTTTCCATTCGCCCCGGCATGAACCAAGCCCCGCAGCTTACCCCACACAATAATGTCCCCATCGGCAATGATTGACCCGCCGGGGTTCACATCCCCAAAAACGATCACAGAGCCGGGATGGCGGACTTCCACCCCCGATCGTACTGTGGTTCGCAGGTAGAGCGGTTCGGCTAAGGCTAAGGGCGCAACGGGGCGATCGATAGCACTCTGATCGGACGGCTCAACCGCTGGCCGCTGATGTAAAGCTAAAGCCTGCTGGTCTACGGAATAGCCCGCTGTGACGGCGGCGATCGCAGTTTCGCGGCGACCCGTTTGCACGCGGGACAGGGCTAAATCATGCCCTGCCAAGGTTTCTTCGAGATCCTGGAGTTGGGTATTGTCTAGCAGACGATCGCCTACCACCAGAGTGACGCGGGTTTCCGGTAACCAAAAACGTTCCCCAGCGTTCAGGCGTTGGCTCAGTTGTTGTTGCACTTCCTGCCAGGTGAGTTCTGCCACCGAATCGAGCCGATCGGTCGGGGGAGGCAAGATGACCAGTACTCGATCGCCGATCGCCTTCAGATATACCTGGGGACGCGGCGTGAGATAGCCCAAATCAAGCTCGGGTTCAATCTCGACCTCGGGTTCCGGATCGGGATCTAGCCCGGAGTTCGTATCCCAGGCTTCACCGCGATCGCGGTGCAAGGCGGGGTCATAGCCCATATCCGCGTCGATACCCGCGTCACCGTCAGGGTTAGACAGATCCGCCCCAGATTCGGAGATATCCTCACCCGCCATATTCAGGGGATTCCCGTCCGGCTCCCCAACCTCCAGATCTACACTCACCGCAACCGGTGACGATCGGGCTGGTGTGATCGCCAGATCAAACATCCCATCCCCATCGTGACCCTGGGACATCATCGCCGAGGTATCCGTAGGCTCAGGCACAGCGTCTGACAGGGATTCAGACGAGAATTCGTTGGACTCATTGGACTCGGGAAAATCGCCAGTCATTGCCACAGTTCAGTCACGTCAGCTTGCAACGCTATTATTGACGCACCCTCGCGATCGCGCAATCAACCGCACGCTTGACCCGAGACGCCCACAGCGCAGCAGGGTCGCGATCGCCCGCGATCGTCACTCTAACTTTGATAGGTTGACCGATCCCGTTGATCCCTTCGCGAGCTTGGCCGTTTGTGGCGTTAGGCGATCGAGCAGCTCCTTCGTAATCTGGCTAAAAGCCCGTGCCCCTGCCGAATTGGGTTCTGAGATCACCACTGGTCTAAAACTATCCACCGCCTTCGCCACACTCACATCCATCGGTACCGACGTCTTGAAAATTTGGTTGACCCCAAATTCCTTACGAATGCGCTCCATCACCCGTTGGTAATGCCGACCCGCTAAAAGATTGCGCGACATGCAAAAGACGATCCCCAACAGACGGGTCTGCTGCTGATGATCGATTTGATGCGCCTCTGCCAACTTCCGAATTTGGCGTTCAAGGAGCTGCATCCCAATATAGGACAGGGGTTCAGCCTTGGCCGGAATCAGATAATAATCGCTAATCAAGAGACTGCTACGGGTCACCAGGTTATAGCTCGGCGCACAATCCAACAGGATGAAATCGTAGTCTTTCAATACCGGCTGTAAAACCGCTTTCATCAACGACAGCTCAAACGTTCCCCAAACCGTTTCAAAATTGCGTTCAGGATTGCGGATCGCCTTGCGGTACAACACCTCCGACACGAGAAAGTCGTTGTACAGATCGATATCCCCCGGCAGAATATCTAAGCCTTTCACAGAGCCACCGTAGGGCTGGATGGCGTCCTGAATCTGGATGTTGCCGCTTGTCCCGACGATTTCTTGCTGGAGTAAAAATTTCAGGGTGTGCCGATCGCGCCGCAGCCGCGCAAAATCGGTCGGAGACATGAGTGACAGCGTCGCGCTGATTTGCGGGTCGAGATCGACAACCAAAACACGCTGATTGTGATGCTTGGCCAACGCCGTCGCAACGTTCACTGTTAGCGTGGTTTTACCGACGCCCCCTTTCATATTCGTTGTCGCGATGACGTGACCCATGGTCGGTTCCTGCCTTAAGACGGTTTTTAATGTATCAAGAAAGGGTTCGATCGGCTGTGCGATCGTGTTTTTTTGTCCACTTTGTCCAATGTGAACAGCTTAAGCGGCCCATACGGTTTAAGCCTGCAAAACACAAACCCCACCCGTGGCTTACGTGTGAGGTTTGGCCAAATCTGGACACAATCTGGATTTAGCTTCTTCGTGA